>CAZDHQ010000136.1:0-8729 GCA_964505135.1 uncultured Ferruginibacter sp. | reverse complement strand
CGGCGCTGCTTTAGCAAGCGCTACCGTTACTGAAAAAGGCACTACTAATGCAACTGTAACAGGTGCAGATGGCCGGTTTGCATTAAAAGTAGCTGGAAAAAATGCTGAATTAATAATCACATCCGTTGGTTATGCAGCACAAACTATCAAAGTAGATGACCGAACAAATTTTACTGTTTTATTAAAGACTGCGAAGAGTGATCTTGAAGAAGTAGTAGTGGTTGGTTATGGTACCAGGAAAAAAGGATCATTAACCGGCGCTATTTCTACAATAACTGCAAAAGATATTGACAGGGTGCATGGAGGTTCCACTGTAAGCTCTGGTCTTGCAGGTAAAATAGCAGGTGTTACATTTCGTATGGGTGATGGACGCCCTGGTGCTGGTGCATCTATTCAAATCAGGAACATGGGAACACCATTGTACGTAATAGATGGTGTGCAGCAGGATGAAGGTCAGTTCAACAATATTGCACCAAATGATGTAGAGAGTATCACCGTTTTGAAAGATGCATCTGCAGCCATCTATGGTTTGCGTGGTGCAAATGGTGTGGTACTGGTTACAACAAAACAAGGTAGGCGTGGTAGTGGAAATACCATCAATATAAATGCATACACAGGTATTCAAAACTGGGTACGATTTGCAGATGTACTAACTAACTCTTACGATTATCAGCGCTACCGTGCTGAAGCTGAAATCAACAGGTTTGGTAGTACATCCATTACACAGGCAGAGTTGGATAAATGGAAAGCCGGAACAGAAGAAGGATACAACAAGAGCTTTGACTGGAAAGACTTCATCATTAAGAAAAATTCACCTATCAATTCTGTAAACATCAATTTCACCGGTGGTACAGACAAATTAAATTACTATGTATCCGGCACAAGACTATTTCAAAATTCAGTGTTAGGTCGGGAATATAAATTTGGCCGCACTAACCTACAGTCTAATATCAATGCACAGGTAGCTGATCATATTAAAATTGGTTTGGCAGTTAATGGACGTATTGAAACAAGAGATAATCCAGGTGTACCCGGTGGTGATGACTATTGGTTAGCACGTTTTGCTATCTTAAGAAACACACCGCTTGAAAGACCTTATGCAAATGATAACCCTGCATACCTGAATGATATCAAGCACAATGAAACCAACTGGGCATATTTAAATTATAAAAATGCCGGTAGGTTTCACAATGACTGGAGGGTATTGCAAACAAATGCAACTGTAGAGTATGATGCTCCTTTCTTAAAGGGGTTAAGCTTCAGAGGAATGTATTCTTATTACATAGCAGATTTTCTGTATAACAATCATGAGTATACGTATGATACGTATACTTATAATAAAGCTGATGATTCTTACACAAGAACCGGAGGTAGCATTAACCCATGGCGTGAAAGAGAACAAATAAAGCAGATAAATACTACCAGCCAGGTGCAGGCAAACTACAATGGTAAGTTTGGTGAGCATTCAATAGGCGTAACATTGGTAGCAGAAAGATTAAAAAGTCAGCGTTTGCGTAACTGGATACATTCAGTGCCAACAACCAATGTATTGCCGCTGATTTATTTTAACACTGCTGATCGCTACGACGATAGCGATGATAAACAAGCACGCTTGGGTTATGTAACAAGGTTTAACTATAACTACGCAGAACGTTATTTCCTTGAAGTGTCAGGTAGAAGAGATGCTTCTTACCTATTCCCTGCTAATCACAGGATTGGTTACTTCCCTAACTTCTCTGCTGGTTGGAGAGTTACACAGGAGCCTTTTATGAAAAACCTGCTTGGAAAAAATAATAGAATATTATCCGAGTTAAAACTTAGGGCTTCTTATGGTATGCTGGGAGATGATGATGTTAACACACTCGGATTGCAGCCATTTGCTTATCTCACAGGATACAATTACAACACAGGTATCAGCATTTTAGGTGGCAATGCTGTAATTAACTCTACAGATCTTGGCCCGGCAACTACTAATATAACCTGGCTTAAAAGCAGGATAACAGATATAGGTGCTGATTTTGCCTTGTTGGATGGCTCACTGAGCGGTAGTTTTGATTATTTCTACAGGAAAAGAACAGGTATTCCTGCCCGTAAACAAGATGTAGTTATTCCTTCAGAATTGGGTTATGGCCTGGCCAAGGAAAACTTGAACTCAGATGCTCAATATGGTGTAGAAGGATCATTGAGCTATACAGGTAAGGCTGGAAATATTCAATACCAAGTAGGAGGTAACTTAGGTTACAGTCGTTCTAAATATCTTTTTGATTACGGTGCAACATATAACAATTCCTGGGATCAATACCGCAGCACAAGAACAGGCAGGTATACAAGAATGGATTGGGGATACAATGTGATTGGCCAATTCCAGAGCCAGGAACAAATCAATAACTATCCTGTGAACATAGACAACCAGGGAAACAAAACCCTTTTGCCTGGCGACTTGATTTATGAAGATATCAACCATGATGGAAAAATAGATGGTTATGATGAACGCCCAATTGGTTACGGCACAGGACAAAATCCAAACATCAACTTCGGCTTCAACATTGCCCTTGCATATAAAGATTTTAGTTTTCACGCTGATTTCTCCGGAGCTTCAGGATATACATGGTTCCAAAGCTGGGAAACAAGATGGGCATTCCAGAATGATGGTAATCTGAACACAATTTTTGAAGATAGATGGCACAGGGAAAATATTTATGATGTAAACAGTAAATGGATTCCTGGCAAATATCCTGCACTTAGATGGAATGATGGAGGACATAGTGATTACAATAAAAACTCCACCTTCTGGGCACATAATGTTACTTACCTGAGAGCACGTACCATTGAGCTGGCTTATAGTATTCCAAAAAATATTTTGAGTAAAATAAAAGTGTTTAAAACTGCCAGGTTCTATATAAATGGATATAACCTTTTCTCAATTGATAATGTACACCAGTATAATATTGATCCTGAGATATACGATGAGAACGGTTTGCAGTATTCTCAGAGCAAAGTGATAAACGTGGGCTTTAATCTTTCTCTTTAATTCATCAAATCAATTTTAATCAATGAAAAAAATATTTATATACTTCGCTGCAGCCACCACGCTAACTATGTGGGGTTGTAAAAAAGACAGCGACTTCCTGGATGTTCAGCCCACGTCTAATATTCCAACTGATGTGGCCTTTTCTAATCCATCTAATGTTCTTTCAGTACTGGGAGACCTGTATAACAGGCAAGTAGATTTTTCTTACCTGGAAGATTGGTATTCTTTTGCAGATTTTAGTGAAACATTTCCTTCTGAAAACGGTCGTGCATTCCTGGTGCAAAGAAACAGTTGGGGTTTTGGTGAATGGGGTACATGGGATTATACCTATATCCGCCACTTAAATCTATTCCTTGAGAGATTAGATGCGTCCACTGCATTGACTGACGATGATAAAAAGATATTTAAGGCAGAGGGCCGTTTCCTGCGTGCTAACTATTACTTTGAAATGGTGAAAAGAATGGGCGGAGTACCACTAATATTAAAATCTCTCACCTATAACTATGACGGAAAAACAGATGATATCGCTTATCCCAGATCCAAGGAATATGAAATATATGACTTTGTAATTAGCGAGGCGGAAGCTATAAAAGAAGATCTTCCAACAAAGACTGAAAACGGGTTTGAAAATGGAGCAAGAGCTACCAAAGCTGCAGCGTTAGCAATGGAATGTCGTGCTGCACTGTATGCTGGTTCTATTGCAAAGTATGGTGCAACAACTCCACAGGTTAGTTTGCCTGGTGAAGAAGTGGGCATACCATCAGGAAAAGCAAATGATTACTACACAAAATCTTTGAATGCAGCTAAAGAAATCATTAGTGGAAGTGCAGGTAATTATTCGTTGTATAATAAGAAGCCTGATCTGTCTGAAAATTTCGCCGCATTATTTTATGATAAGTCAAATAACCCTGAATCAATTTTTATCGAGGACTTTAAATTAAAAAGTGGTAAAGTACATTACTTCACAGGATGGAATCAACCACGCTATGGAGCTGAAGAAGAAGAGGGAGGCCGCCTTTGTCCATCATTAAACCTGGTAGAATCTTTTGAAAAATTAGATAATACTTTCGCTCCAATTCCAATCACGGACGGTAGTGGTAATCCTATATTATATGATAACCAAACTGATCCGTTTGCAGGAAGAGATGCAAGGCTGGGTGGTACAGTTATGCTGCCGGGCACATCTTTTAAAGGACGTTATGTAGATATCTGGGCTGGCTTGCAAATGCCTGATGGATCAATTTTAAGTGGTGATGACCGTGGTGCTAAAAAAACTGTAAATGGTGTGGAAGTACAAGTGGTAGGTTTTGATGGACCAATCAATGCAAAAGAATTTACAGCACAGAGTGGCTTCTACATTCGCAAATACCTCGATCCGGCAATTGGCTCCGGTTCAAGGGGTACCAATAGTGAAGTTCCATTGTTGCGTTATCGCTATGCTGAAGTGTTATTAAATGCTGCCGAAGCTGCTTTTGAATTAGGACAAAAAGCAGATGCTGCTGATTATATGAACCAGGTGAGAGCACGTGCAGGTTTTACTATTCCTTTAACAGCAGGCGACATTACTTTTGATCGCATTGTTCATGAGCGCAGGGCTGAGCTATCTTTTGAAGGACATATCTTATTTGATATGAAACGCTGGAGATTAGCCCATATAGTTTGGGATGGTAATAAAATGACCGTTACAGATTTATTGAGCAATATCGGCAAAGCAACCAAACGCAATACACAACCTTATGCTTTGTGGCCATACAAGGTCTATAACCCAGGAAATGCTAACAATGGTAAATGGGTTTTCAAAATTGTTTTGCCAAGTCTTGTAACCGGCGCTAACAACTTCCAGTTAGGAAACTATTACTCCTATATTGATAATGCCAACAATCCAAAGCTTGTAAAACAACCGAATCAGTAATTTTTAAAAAGAAATACAATGAAAATAAAATTTCAATATATCGGGTTGGTCTTACTGGTAATAAGTATGGCTGCCTGTAAAAAAGATAATCTTGATGCGCCTTCGTCAACCCTGCAGGGTAAGCTGGTGTACAATGGAGAAGCAGTACAGGTGCAGTATGACAGGGTTTCTTACGAGTTATATCAATATGGTTTTGGAAAAGTAGGAGCAATAGGTGCCACTTTTGCCCAGGATGGATCTTACTCTGCCGTGCTATTTGATGGACAGTATAAATTAATCATTCCCGCAGGTCAGGGGCCCTTCAAGTGGAATGAAGCCTCTGGTCGCCGTGACAGTTTAACCATCAATTTGAAAGGCAACCAAACGCTTGATCTGGAGGTTACCCCTTACTATATGATAAGAACACCACAGCTAACGGTCGCTTCAAATACTGTTTCTGCAACATTTAAAGCGGAAAAAATTATCACTGACGCATCAGCTAAAGACATCGAAGAAGTAGGTGTGTACATTAATAAGACTCAATTTGTATCCGAGGCTGATAATGTTGGAAAAACAACGTTGGCTGGATCTGCTATTACAAATCCTGATGCAATTAGTTTAAGTGTTGCAATACCGACATTAACACCTGAACAGAATTATGTGTTTGCACGTATTGGATTGAAGATAGCTGGAATCGAAGATAGAATTTATTCACCGGTTGTTAAGCTTAATTTTTAAGCAGTAATTACAATCAGTACCAATTTGAAAAACGATAAAATCAATACCTTAACGGAGCCATTTTGCATGGCTAAATGGCTCCCTTTTAAAATACCCTCTGTAAATTGTGGAACAACAAATTCTCTGAAATGAAAAAAATTACGATTGCACTTTCCATTTATTTTTTCGCAGCAACTGCTGTGGCACAAAGCAACTGGCAAATTGCCGGAGATAAAATAACTACTGCGTGGGCAGCAAAAGTTGATCCGCTTAATCCATTGCCTGAATACCCAAGGCCACAAATGGTTCGTGAAAAATGGGTAAACCTGAATGGGCTTTGGCAATACAGTATTGTACCCAAATCTGTAGAAAACATTCCTGCTACTTATGATGGAAAAATACTGGTGCCTTTTGCTGTTGAATCTGCATTAAGTGGTGTGGGTAAAACAGTGGGTAAGGATAGTGTGCTTTGGTACAACCGCAGTATTACGCTACCTAAAGATTATAGTAAAGGCAATGTGCTGCTGCATTTTGGAGCGGTTGACTGGCAAACTAAAGTGTATGTGAATGGAAAATTAGTTGGCACACATGAAGGAGGTTATGATCCTTTTAGTTTTGATATTACTTCAGCACTAAAGAAAGGTGTACAAACAGTTGCCATCCGTGTTTGGGATCCGTCTGATGATGGGCCGCAGCCAAGAGGTAAACAAGTGAAGCACCCAGAAGGCATCTGGTACACCCCCGTAACAGGCATTTGGCAAACTGCCTGGATAGAAGCCGTTCCAAAAACTTATATCAGCGATATTAAACAAACACCTGATGTAGATAAAAAGCAGGTGAATGTTTCAGCCGCAATAGAAAATTTATTGCCCGGAGATCAAATCGTTTTTTCTGCATGGAAAGGAACAGAGAAGGTTGCGGAGCAAACAGTAACAGATAAAGCAGCAACAGCTTTAGCAATTACTAACCCACAGTTATGGTCACCCGAAAATCCTTTCCTGTATGATTTGAAGGTAACGGTAATGCGTAAGGGAAAAATAGCTGATGAAATAAAAAGTTATTTCGCCATGAGAAAGATATCCATGGCAAAGGATGAAAACGGTATTCAAAGAATGCTGTTAAATAACAAATTTGTTTTTCAATACGGCCCGCTTGACCAGGGCTGGTGGCCTGATGGATTGTATACAGCGCCAACAGATGAAGCATTGAAGTTTGATATTGAGAAAACAAAAGAAATGGGCTTTAACATGATTCGTAAGCACGTGAAAGTGGAGCCTGCACGCTGGTATAATTACTGCGACAAATTAGGTATGTTGGTTTGGCAGGATATGCCAAGTGGTGATTTGGGTAATCATTGGGAAAGCCGACCTGGTATTTATGGCAGAGCAACAGATAAAGATCGTACAGCGGAGTCTGAAAAAATATATCGTATAGAATGGGCAGCAGAAATGAAAGACCTGCACAATTTCCCTTCGATAGTAGTATGGGTTCCTTTTAATGAAGCATGGGGCCAGTTTAAAACAAAGGAGATAGTGGAATGGACAATGAAGGAAGATCCATCCAGATTAGTGAACACTGCAAGTGGTGGCAACTTTGTAAATGTTGGTCACATCATTGACCTGCACAATTATCCAGAACCATTAATGCCCGATCCTGAATTATTTGGTAGCACCAGGGTACTGGTATTAGGTGAATTTGGCGGGCTTGGATTACCAATTGAAAATCATACCTGGCAGCAAAAGAATAACTGGGGATACCAATCATTTAAAAATGCAGATGATTTGTATAAAAGGTATGCTGAATTTATTTCAAGAATTCCTCATTTAATTGATAAGGGTTTGTCTGCGGCTGTGTATACGCAAACTACTGATGTGGAAGTGGAAACCAATGGCTTGATGACTTATGACAGGAAGCAAATAAAAATGCCTGTAGAAAAATTGAAAGCAATACATGCACAGTTATATCAAAACAATGCAGCTATAAAAACTGCGACTAATAATTAAGCATCATCATAGGTATTACCCAATAAAACCGAGTGAATATTTCAAAAAATTTAAAGTATCTGTTTTGGTAACACAGGATACGGGATCTGCACTGATCCCGTTCCCTCCTGTGATTTTTTAAAGCAGCAGATCTTTAATGAATGCATAATGAAACAAACAATTAAATCAATTAAGATGAAAACAACTGCGGTAGTGCTGCTGCTTTTAGGGATAAAATTGATTGCATTTTCCCAAGTAACAAAAGCGCCTGCCTATCCTTTAATAACCCATGATCCCTATTTCTGCATTTGGTCAACAACAGATGAATTAACGGCTTCGCCAACAAAACATTGGACTGGCGCTGATCATTCATTAATTGGTTTATTAAAAGTAGACAACCAGATTTTTCGTTTTCTTGGTGAGCAATCCGCTATTTATAAAACCATTGTTCCTGCAGGTGATGAAGTAAACTATACTGCGGCATATACAGAAGTTGATCCAGGTGAAGGTTGGATGAAAACCGGTTTTAATGATGGCCAATGGAAAAAAGGTGTGGCACCTTTTGGAGACAACAAATCGCTGGTGAAAACAATGTGGCTATCAAAGAATATTTGGATGAGAAGAAAATTCAACATCAATGATTTGAATTTTAATAACCTGTTTTTAAAATTAAGTCATGATGATGATGTAGAAGTTTACCTGAACGGTGAAGAGATATATAAAAAAGCAGGCTGGACGAATAAATACATTTATCTCCCAATAGCTGATGAGATAAAGAGCAAGTTAAAAAGGGGAGAAAATGTGTTGGCTATTCATGTAATAAACAATGTAGGTGGTGCTATGCTGGATGCAGGCATTGTGGAAGAGCCGAAACTGGTAGTTAGCCAGGCGGTTGAAACAGCGGTACAAAAGAGTTTAAACTTTAGTGCTACACAAACAGCTTACACATTTACTTGTGGCAAAGTTGATTTGAATCTAACTTTCACTTCTCCTTTATTGATAAATGATTTGACCGTTTTATCAAGACCAGTATCTTATATCAGTGCGAAAGTAAAATCAAATGATGGTGCTCAGCATGCAGTGCAATTATACTTTGGTGCGTCTACTG
>CAZDHQ010000135.1:0-8754 GCA_964505135.1 uncultured Ferruginibacter sp. | reverse complement strand
AATTCACTTTTAAATTTTATAAACAATGAGTAAACTACATTTCACCACCAAGCATGCGAATGCGGCTACCGTTACTCACAACTGGTATGTGGTAGACGGTACTAATCAAACCGTAGGACGTATGTGTTCTAAAATTGCGGCTGTTCTTCGTGGTAAGAACAAAGCCTACTATACTCCTCATGTTGACTGTGGGGATTTTGTAATTGTGATTAACTGCGATAAGGTTAAGTTCACAGGAAACAAATTAGAAGATAAGATTTACGATACTTTCACTGGTTACCCAGGCGGTCGTAAAGAAGAAATTGCTAAAGATTTGCTGCGTCGCAGACCAGAAGTAATCATCGAAAGAGCTATAAAAGGTATGTTGCCTAAAAACAGGCTGGGCCGTAAGATGTACAAAAAATTATTTGTATACGCAGGTGCTGAACATCCACATACAGCTCAAAAACCAGCAGAACTTAAATTCTAATTTTCAATCACAATTCCCGATAGTTATCAGGACCAAATAAATAAAAATGGAAAAACAAAAAAATGCAGTTGGCCGTAGAAAAGAAGCTGTAACCCGTGTTTTTTTAAGCAAGGGCGAAGGTAAGATTACGGTTAATGGTAAAGATTATAAAACCTATTTCCCACTGGTATATCTTCAAAACCAGGTAGAAGCGCCGCTGAAGACTGCTGAAGCTGTTGATAAATTTGATGTAGTGATCAATGCAACTGGCGGTGGTGTTAAAGGCCAGGCTGAAGCTGCTAAACTGGGCATTGCACGTGCATTGCTCGAAGTAAATGCTGAGTATCGTCCGGCATTAAAAGCTGCAGGATATCTTAAAAGAGATCCAAGATCAGTTGAACGTAAGAAACCAGGTAAAAAGAAAGCAAGAAGAAGCTTCCAGTTCAGCAAGCGTTAATTGTTATCATCAAATTATTTATCAAATTATCAAATTACTATAATGGAAAATAACACTTCCCTGCAGCAACAACTTCTTGAAGCTGGTGTTCACTTTGGTCACCTGAAAAAGAAGTGGAATCCTAAGATGTTGCCTTACATCTTTGCAGAAAAGAAAGGTATTCACATCATTGACCTTAACAAAACAGTGGAAGGTCTCCAGGAAACTGCTGCTGCTTTAAAATCAATTGCCAAGAGCGGTAAAAAAATCATGTTTGTTGCTACCAAAAAGCAGGCTAAAGAAATTGTGTCTGACTGTGCAAAGCGTGTAAACATGCCGTATGTTACAGAGCGTTGGTTAGGTGGTATGCTTACCAACTTTAACACCGTTCGTAAGAGCGTAAAGAAAATGCAGAGCATTGAAAAAATGCTGAACGATGGCAGTATTGATAACCTTACTAAAAAAGAAAGATTGACTTTATCACGTGATAAAGACAAGATGGAAAAAGTATTGGGTGGTATAGCGCAAATCAGCCGTATCCCTGCAGCTTTGTTCCTGGTAGATATCGGTCACGAGCACATTGCATTGGCAGAAGCAAAGCGTTTAAACATCAACACATTTGGAATGGTAGATACCAACTGCGATCCAAATAAAGTTGACTTCGCAATTCCTGCTAATGACGATGCTACTAAGTCAATCGCTATCA
The DNA here is from genome assembly GCA_964505135.1 of uncultured Ferruginibacter sp. GTDB lineage: Bacteria > Bacteroidota > Bacteroidia > Chitinophagales > Chitinophagaceae > Ferruginibacter. Next base: position 7,164 of record CAZDHQ010000135.1, on the reverse strand, counting down.
TCGTAAACTACATTACTGCAGCTATTGCAGAAGGTTTGGCAGAGCGCCAGGCTGAAAAAGATGATGATGATGCAGCAGGTGATGCAGAAGAATCACCAGAAGCAAAAGCAGCCCGTTTTGAGCAAAGAGCGGATGGTGGTGAAGACAGGGGTAAAAGAGCAAGAGGTACAGCGCCGGCAAAACGCAGGGTGCCTGGTCCCGGAGCCGGCGGTAGAAAACCTGCAGGTGGTGGTGCAAGATAATTTGCTTAATTAATCAATATTTTAAATCTCCGCAGGTCTATTAAAGCCAGCGGTTAAAAAGATATATCATGAGCGTTACAATTACAGCAGCCGACATCAATAAGCTGCGTCAAACAACAGGGGCAGGTATGATGGACTGCCGCAAAGCATTAACAGAAACCAACGGTGACTTTGAAGCTGCTATTGACTGGCTGCGTAAACAAGGCCAAAAAGTAGCTGCAAAAAGAAGTGACAGGGAAGCTAAGGAAGGTGTGATCATTGCTAAAACTACTGCAGATAACAAAACAGGCATGATTGTATGCGTAAGCTGCGAAACTGATTTTGTAAGTAAGAATGCTGAGTTTGTAGCTTTTGCTCAAAGCATCACTGATGCGGCTATCAGCAACAATGTGAAATCTGTAGAAGAGTTGAATGAAACCACTATCAATGGAACAAAAGTGTCTGAACTGGTAAATGATAAACTGGCTTCTATTGGTGAAAAAATAGGGTTGAAGTTTGAAAGAGTGGATGCGCCATTTGTTGCCAGCTACATACACGGTGCATACCGCATGGGTGTATTAGTAGGTATGAACAAAGAAGCTGCCGAAGCAGGTAAGGATGTGGCGATGCAAATTGCTGCAATGAATCCTTTGGCTGTGGATGAAGCATCTATAGCACCAGAAACCATTGCAAGAGAAAGAGAAATCGCTATTGAGCAGATTAAGGCAGAAGGTAAACCAGCTGAAATGGCTGAGAAAATTGCTGTAGGTAAAGTAAACAAGTTCCTGAAAGAAAATACGCTGATCGCACAGGCATTTGTAAAAGACAATGCAAAGAGCGTAGCTGATTATTTAAAGAGCGTGGATGCTGACCTGAAAGTGATTGAATTTAAAAGAGTGGCTTTGGGATAATACCAGGTCTAAACGATATACAGTGGCGGAACTAATAAGGTTCCGCCATTATTTTTTTATTATCTTGTTGACACAGAATAATGTAGACCTTCTTCTATACATTTTTCGTTATTCACGTTTGACGTAATCTGCCCAAAAAAGGCCTAATTTCGCACACCATTTATTGCCTTATAATTCAATTTCCCCGGCTGCTTCTATATATTTGAAGTTGTTACAGTCATGGAAACTAAGCTACCCCCAATCTTAAAGTATGTGATTGAGGAAGGCGAAGCCTTGAAAACACCATTGAGATTCAGTAATTAGTTTGTCTATTCCCACTATAAAACAGTTTGCAATTATCGGTGTGGCAGGATATATAGCGCCTGCTCATTTAAAAGCGATAAAAGCCACTGGCAATACACTTACTGCAGCTTTTGATCCAAATGATTCTGTGGGTGTACTAGACAGTTATTTTCCGGACGCTGATTTTTTTACCGAATTTGAGCGCTTTGATCGTTTTATCTACAAGCAAAAACGGCTTAATACCCCTGTTGACTTTATCTCTATCTGCTCTCCCAATTACCTGCACGATTCTCATGTAAGATTTGCCCTGCGTTCAGGAGCCAATGCCATTTGTGAAAAACCAGTAGCATTAAATCCCTGGAATGTAGATGCATTGCAGGCAATAGAGCAGGAAACAGGGAAAAAAGTATCTGTAGTATTGCAGCTGCGTTATCACCCGGCTGTTATTGCGCTAAAAAAAGAAATTGCAGAAGCCGGAGCAGCGGATAAACTGGAAATAGAACTTACCTATATCACCGCAAGAGGAAAATGGTATTTCAATTCCTGGAAGGGAGATGAGGCAAAGTCAGGGGGCATCGCTACCAATATCGGCGTTCATTTTTTTGATATGCTTTACTATGTGTTGGGTGATGTAAAAAAGAACGATCTGCATTACCGAAGCAACACAAAGGCGAGCGGTACCTTAGCATACAATAAATCACGGGTTAAATGGTTCCTGTCAATAGATGGAAATGATTTACCGCAGGAAGTGAAGGAGCAGCAAAAAACAACTTATCGCTCACTAACAGTAAATGGTAAAGCCATTGAATTTTCGGATGGCTTTACGGAGTTGCACACACAGTTTTATAAAGCTGTATTAGCCGGTGAAGGTGTTGGTTTAAAAGATAGCAGGCCCGCAATTGAAATAGCCGCTGCTATTCGTACACAGGTACCCGTTATCAATGCTGTTGACAAGCATCCATTTTTAAAAATCTAATCATCAGCTACCAAAAACACGATACAGCCATTATAGACGAAGGCGCCACCATTGGGGAAAATACCCGTATCTGGCACTGGACGCATGTTTGCGCAGGTGCTGTAATTGGCAGCAATTGCTCATTGGGTCAAAATGTATATGTTGGCAACAAGGTAATCATTGGCAACAATGTTAAAATCCAGAACAATGTTTCGGTATATGATAATGTAACTATTGAAGCGGATGTTTTTTGTGGTCCGAGTATGGTGTTTACCAATGTGAGAAATCCAAGGAGTTTTATTGACCGCAAAGCGGAATACCAAAATACGCTGATAAAAAAAGGTGCTACGCTGGGTGCAAACTGCACCATTCTTTGCGGAACTACCGTGGGTGAGTATGCTTTTATAGGGGCAGGCAGTTTTGTAAATACGGATGTGCCCGCTTTTGCATTGATGGCAGGTGTGCCTGCCAAACAAATAGGCTGGATTACCAGGTATGGTGAACAGATGGACCTGCCACTTCAGGGAGAGAAAGAATACTACTGCAAGCAAACGGGTGAAAGGTATATGCTCAAAGGAAATCTGCTGGTAATGCAGCCTTAGTCTTGCTTTTACCAGCACAGGAAATTATATTTGTATGCCTTCCATTATCCCCCCATCATTTAATATCAAATTGATCTTTTATGCGCCCCCCATATAAATTGAAATTACACGCTGTTATATTGTTGGTATTAACCGGCTCTGCTAATTTAATTGCCCAGACTGTAAATACAGGTTCCTCTGTGGTATATGATTCAAGCCTGATCCCTGCAAAAAGGCAGGCACAGCAAAACCAGTTTGTAAATAACCAATACAGCTTCCCGGCCAAGCCAAGAAATCAATGGGAAGCAGGTATTGCATTTGGCACGGTAACCATTGGTAGTGATGTACCTGCTATTTTTCCCACTTTTGGTGTACAGGCACATGTAAGAAAATCCCTCGGCTACCTATTTTCTTTACGACTTGATTACTTGAATGGAACAGGCAAGGGCATCATGACCCAGTCCACCTATGTAAATACGAAAAACCCGGCATGGCTGGATAACAGCGTTGCCGGTATAGCGGGAAACCTGCCCAACGGGAAAGGCTATAATGCACAGGTAAGAGATGCGAACGGTAATTTGGGAGCATTGAGCCCCACGCTCAATGGAGGGGTGGCACAATCTATTTATAATAATTACAAAACCCACCTGCAGGACTTATCACTGATGGGTATATTCACGCTCAATAATGTGCGGTTTTTTAAAGAACGTACCAAATTGGGTATTTACCTTGGCGGTGGCGCTGGTTTTACTGCTTTTCATACCATGGTAAATGCACTGGATGCAAATGGTAATAATTACACCGCAGTATTCAACAGCATAATCGCACAGGGGCTAAGTGATAAAAAGGCCATCAGAAAAGAGCTGAAAAGCAGGATGGACAACACGTATGAAACCGAGGCGGAAAGATCAAACGGTGCAACATTGGGAAAAAATACACTGATCCCAACGGTAAGCTTATTAGCTGGCCTGTCTTACAAGCTGAGTAACCGCATTAATATTGCCCTGGAAGACAGGCAGGTTGTTACAAAAAACGATTTACTGGATGGCCGCCAATGGCAGACGGCGCCTTTGGGTGATCCATCTCAAACAAGTGAATTTGATTCTTATAATTTTTTATCACTGGGTATCAATTATAATGTAGGAGCCAAAGCTGTTCAGCCGCTCTGGTGGCTGAATCCGCTGGATTATGCTTACGGCGAAATTAACCAGCCCAAACACATGAAGCTGCCCAAGCCTGTTTTAGAAGACAGCGATGGCGATGGCGTTACAGACCAGTTAGACCGGGAGCCCAATACGCCGCAGGGCTGCCCCGTGGATGTGCATGGCGTTACAAAAGATACAGATGGTGATGGTGTTCCTGACTGTAAAGACAAACAATTGATTACACCCACCGATTGCCAGCCCAGCGATGCAGACGGTATAGGTAAGTGTCCGCCACCTGCCTGCTGCGATTCTATTTTGAACAACCTGGAAAACCTGGGCCGGGGCCGCTGCCCTGCAGACTATCAAAACCTCAACTTGAACAAGCTAAAGCTTGACAACAATGCCAAAAGCATTTTAAACGGCAATGCACAAAAATTAAAGAGCAGGCCTTCCTGTACCATTACTATTACCGGTTATGCTGCGCCAGACAAAAAGAAACAGGCCGCTGCACTAAAGAAAATTGAACTGGTAAAAAAGTATTTGGTAGAAAACGCAGGTATCAACGCCGAAAGAATCAGCACCAATTTAATAATTGACAAGACAGAGTCAGGTATCATCAGTTTTCGATAAAATATTGTGCTGAAAAAACAACCGCTGCATTGATTTTTTTAGGCATCTTCGTATTTAACTCATAACATATTATCTCTGCACGGTAGTAACGATTGGTGCAGTTCTCCCATTATGATTTACTTTATCAATTCCTTTTTGTCACTTGTAAGTAGGCGGCTCTTTGTGTTTACATCAATAATAATGCTCTTTTTTGCATCCTGCACTTCTACCAAAAAAGTGATCTATTTAAATGATTTATCAGCAGCAGATTCGGCTGCATTAAAGCAGGCACAAAACGTATTTGAAACGCCGATTCAAAAGAATGATCAGTTGTGGATAACCGTGGGGGGGAGTAATCCGGCGGATTTGCCTTCATTGAACTCAGCCAATGGAATGCTTGGCACTGGTTCAATGAATACAGGTAATTCAAATAGTTCGGCAATTCTGGGATATTTCGTTGAGTCAGACGGCACCATTAAAATTCCTTATGTAGGAAAAGTGCAGGCGGAAGGTCTAACCAGGCTACAGCTTGAGGAGCAACTCACAGTCAAATTTGCAGACTACACCAAGAACCCGGTAGTGAATGTACGCTACCTAAATTATGCATTTTCTGTTTTAGGTGAGGTGAACAGACCAGGCCGGTTTAATATGTCTAACGAAAGAACAAGTATATTCGAAGCATTAACATTAGCCGGTGATGTGAGTTATTTAGGAAAAAGTGACAATGTGTTAGTAATAAGAGAAGAAAATGGACAGCGAACTTTTGGCAGGGTTAATCTCTTATCAAAAGATATTTTTAAATCGCCTTTTTTTTATCTCAAAACAAATGATGTGGTATATGTGGAACCGGTTAAGGCTAAGTTTATTTCCCGGCAGGGAGTACCTCAGTACGTAAGCCTGGTGGCAGTTGGTTTGTCTTTAATTCTGACCATCATTAACATAACAAAGAAATAAGCTTAATGAATGACTTGAATCAGCAGGAGGAAATTGTAGACCGGGGAGAACAAATTCAGCGGTTGCTCTATAGGATTCTTCCTTTTTGGCCCTTTCTCGTGTTGGCCTTAATTGCCGGAGTTGTAGGCGCACGTATCTATTTAAGGTACCAGGTGCCTGTTTACAGTGCAAGAGCCAGGATGATTGTTAATGACCAAACAGAGCAAAAAACTGCCAACCTGCAGCAAATAATTCAGCTTGATACAAGGAACCTAAGCAGCGAAACAGAAAAAGAAATGCAAATTCTCAGCTCAAGAGATTTGCTATCTAAACTGGCTCAGAAGTTACAGCTAAACATCCATTATATACAAAAAGGGCGCATAAGAACGGCTCAGTTCGATCAAAATGAATTGCCCTATATCCTGGAACTTCAATCACCGGATACTATTAAAAGACCCGTATTGCTGGAAGCTGAAATACTCAATAACAACACCGTTAAGTTTGACGATATTATTTTTCCTGCAGACTCATTTATAAATACAGCGCTGGGATATATGAGGTGGAAAAAAAATGATAAATTCAATGCAGGCAGTCCTACCAAATTTAACGTATCTATTCTACCAATTAGGAGCGAAGCCGCCGCTTTGAAAGCTGCGCTTAAAATAGAACCAATCTCAAAGCAATCGTCTATCCTTGATATTACGTTTTTTGATGTAATACCAACCCGTGCTACAAAAATGCTTTCCGGCTTATTTGATTTGTATGGTGTAACCGGTATTGATTATAAAAGCAGGATTTATCAGAATTCACAGCAGTTTTTAGACGAAAGACTTAGATTGGTTTCAGAAGAACTCAATGGGGTTGAAAAAAACATGCAGGATTTAAAGTCAAAGGAAAATATAATTGACTTAAGCGCAGAAGGCAGCTTGTATTTAAACCAGGTGAAGGTAACAGATGCTAAGATTGCAGAAATAGATATTCAACTGGAGGTGCTGGATAAAATCAATGCATATGTTGCCAGGCGAAATAATACTGGTGACACTATCCCAGCCACGTTGGGTATCACAGATCCTGTATTAGTAACCTTATTAGGGCAGCTCTACCAGGCAGAAACTGAACTGCAGCGTACCAGGGAATTGTCAGGAAGTAAAAATCCTCAGATTGAAGTATACGAAGACGTAATTAAAAAATTGAAGCCGGGCATATTAAACAGCATTGCTAATTTAAAAGTGAATCTGATTGCAAGTAAGAAAAAGATGGAGGAAGAGAATAACAGGATTTCACAAATTCTTACCAGGATTCCTAAAAAAGAAAGAATGCTGTTGGATATAACCCGCCAGCAGGAAATAAAGAATGCTATTTATACTTTTTTGCTTCAGAAGAGGGAAGAGTCCGCTATTGCAGCCGCTTCTATTGTTCCTAATTACAGGGTTATTGAAACCCCTGAGACTACGGGGGCAATAAGCCCTGTACCGCAAAAAGTTTATTCAATAGGTGTTCTTTTGGCATTTCTTGCTGCAATTGTGT
>CAZDHQ010000134.1:3904-8779 GCA_964505135.1 uncultured Ferruginibacter sp. | reverse complement strand
CTATCCAGCAAATGCGTGCAGACATTGGTAAAGACCTGCACCAGGAAGTAAACACAGCACTGGGTAATATCACCATCCTGAGTGAAATGGCAAGATTGAAAACGGATAGCGAGCCCGAGAAATCCAAAGAGTTTATTGAACAGATACAAACCAGAAGCCGGAATATGATGGCCAGCCTGGATGATATGCTATGGACCATCAATCCTGACAACGACAGCACAGAAAAAATGATGCTGCGGTTAAAAGAATTTATTGAAGCGCTTAAAAGTAAATACAACGTACAAGCCTACCTGCTGGTGGATAAAAAAGCAGAATCACTTGATCTAAACATGAAACAGCGAAAAGATATTTTCTGGCTGTATCGTGGTGGTATTGAAAACGTGATAAAATGCGGCGGTGATAATTGCAGGCTGCACATCACTTACGAAAGACCAACGCTTATCTACACCTTAGAATTTGATATTGCAAAAGTGGATCTGCAGCAACTTACCAATCTCAGGCAGCGCAATGAACTTACAGAAAAGTTGTCTAAATTAAAAGCAACGCTGGATGTGGAGACGCACAAAATGAGCCATGTGTTTATATTAAAGATACCCGTGCTGTAATTTCTTTATTAACATGCCAAATGCAAAGGGCTGTTTGTTTTAAACAGTTACTTTTGCAGCCAACCAATAGCACCGCTTTCAACATGCAACTTAAGAACCGCACTACTGTTATCCTCATACTTGGATTTTTATCGGCCATTGCACCCTTTTCGATTGATATGTATTTACCAGGCTTTCCTGCTATTGCAAAAGACCTGCATACCTCTATAGAAAAAGTAAGTTATTCACTCAGCAGTTTTTTTATTGGTGTATGCGTTGGCCAGTTACTATGCGGCCCTTTGCTTGACAGGTATGGAAGAAAGCTCCCATTGTATGTAGGCATGGTATTGTACATCATTGCAACCATTGGCTGTGTATTTACCAATTCAGTGGAGATGCTGATAGCACTTCGTTTTTTACAGGCTATTGGCGGATGTGTGAGCATGGTAGCACCAAGAGCAATCATAAGAGATGCGTTTCCTGTAAATGAAAGTGCTAAGATTTTTTCTTACATGATTTTAATTTTAGGTGTATCTCCCATCATTGCTCCTACAGCAGGCAGTTATATGGTTACCCATTTTGGTTGGCACAGCATTTTTATTTTATTGGCCATTTTGGGAGGCCTGTTACTGTTAGCAATTATTACAGGCTTACCAGAAACCAAGCAGCCTGATCCAAACTACTCATTGCATCCTAAAGTAATTTTATCAAGTTTTAAAATAGTGATGCAGCAGCCACAGTTCTTCACCTACGCTATTTCCGGCTCTATTGCTGCTGCCGGCCTCTTTGCTTACTTAGCAGGTTCACCTTATGTGTTCATGGAATTGTTTGGAACAACTGAACAGCAGTATGGCGGCATCTTTGCCATGATTGCAGCAGGGTTAATCACCAGCAGCCAGTTAAATAATTACCTGCTAAAAAAATACAGCAGTGAAAAAATCGTAATGGTTACACTCAGCATACAAACTATTGCAGGACTAACATTATTTATCACTACAGCATTGGGATGGCAGAATCTTATCGGCACCATTGCATTGATATTTGTTTACCTCAGTTGCCAGGGGTTCAATTTTCCCAATTCATCTGCGTTAAGCATGGCGCCCTTCACCAATCATGCAGGCAGCGCATCTGCATTAATGGGTGCTATACAAATGGGCATGGGTGCATTTGCATCTGCAGCGGTAGGTATGTTTACACCACACAATGCAATGCCGCTTACAGGTGTGATGGCCACATGCGTTACCATTGCATGGATCATGTTATTCTTTAGTGTTCGCAAATCAAACTTCCTGGTAACAACAGATAATATTGAAGAACAGGAACTGGATTTGATTGAAAAATTCTAGCATCCTTTTTTCATTGCATTGTCTATGCATAACTTTAATCTCAACCGGTTTATTGATGCACAGCAATTAAGCTATGCTACCGCTTTGCAGGAAATAAAAAGCGGCCGCAAACGCAGTCACTGGATGTGGTATATCTTTCCGCAAATGAAAGGACTTGGGTTTAGTTCAACATCGCAGTATTACGGCATAGAGCGTATTGATGAAGCCCGGGCCTATTTAGCTCATCCCGTTTTAGGAGAAAGATTAATTGAGATATGCAAAGCTCTCCTTGCACTTTCTTCTAATAATGCCACTGCAATATTTGGCAACCCTGATGATTTAAAATTGCATTCTTCACTTACCCTATTTGCATTGATAAAAAACTCAGCCCCTGTTTTTAAGATACTTCTTGATAAATTTTTCCACGGTGAAATGGATAACAAAACACTGGAATTGATAAACCAGCAGTAGTCTTTTTCAGTAACTGCAAGTGAGATGTAGTTTGATATTCAAGTCGGCAAATTTGCCTTCTTTTACTATTTCTATTGCTTCCCGGTGTTTTTTAAGTGTTAAAACGGCACTTTTTTCGGGCCAAAAACGCTATTGGGAATCATGTTTAATTTTTAATCAAATCCAGTAAAAACGGGCTGTTCTGAAAAAAAACCTTTTTTAGGCATCATTAAATGCGGCTTTAGTTTGTTTTAAAAGGAAAAGCGCCCAACTTACTTTTGTATTGTAAGCGGAGCGCTTGAAATTATTAGTACAAATAAAGTGGCAACCAATCGTGAGAGCGACGCAAATATAGGATTGTTAATATAAAAACAATACTATCAATAAAATTATTTTAAGAGTTTTTCATATGGCAAGCAATCGTTAGAAGTCCCTCCGTTTTTACGGAGGGACATTTTTTTACAGCTTGTTCAATTCATGTATATTTAATTTTATTTAATACGAAAACACTGAACTTTCTGGCTCAGTGTCCACTTCTAATCTGAGGAGTTTTGAAAAAATAAAAACTCATTATCATCACTTTTAACTCCAGATAAAATTAAAATTCCTGAATTATATTTTTTTAGAATATAATTGATTACTTGCTCGTCTGTCCATTGATGCACATATTTAAGCTCTCTACACTTATCCACAATTTTTTCAGGGAAAGTTGGCTGAAGGCCTTCTGCAGCGGGTGGCTGTGGTGGATTATTCAGCGCAAAAGATATTGCAGCATCTCTATTGGTTATTAATAATAAATACAAGCAGCTATTGGCGGTAATTACAAAACGGGTAGTATAGTTTGGATTCATTTTACACAATGAAATCAATCCATACACATCGCCTGCATCGGGTGGTAAATTATTAGTATGATTATGAAGATCGCAAAATGCATGACCAAGCCCTGGTACTTTTCCACTACTCCTGTTTCCATTTGCTATTTTTGATGCAGCATACCCGAAAATACTATCTTGTGCAAATGCAATACAATGTTCAGCGACATCAATTTTGGCAGCCCCGGCAATATCCTGCAATGCTTTTCTAAAAACGCTGTGGTTTACAAAAGTATTTATACCTGTAAGTTTTTCTTTTACAAAACTGCATGAATCGTTTTGAGCCGAAGCATTACCGGCAATTACCAGAATATAAAAGATGATGACTACTAATTTACACATGGCTTTTTATGGAAGCAGGCAACTACTTAGCAAAAACTAAAAATAAGCTTTTCGGTATTTCTTTTTCTTGCAACTGATTAACAGCAGCTGCTTACATATTTGCACGCACTAAAAATATATGTGCAAATACTTTGACTGGTAAAACCATTGTTTATATAGTTCTGCTCTCCGTATCAAACTGTAGTGCTTCAATTTTTTCCACAGCATTGTAAGCCACATCATCCACTTTAGATTTTACTGAGTCTATTCGTTCTGCTATACCATCTGTTATATCATTCCAGGTTTCTTTACAGCGGTTTCCAAGGTTGGCAATCTTTTTTCTGGTATCGCTTCCCTTTGCAGGTGCATATAATAAACCTATAATCACGCCTGATGCAAATGCAACAATTACTTTATTCATACATTTATTTTTTTGTGATAATCATTACTGTAAATACAGAACTGTGCCAATTTATTTTTTATAGCTATCAACTTGTTTGCATTAAAAAATTTTATTTGATAAAAACTTAATTAATAATTGTTTATGTGAACACAAAGCTGTCGTAAGCATTTAAGCACCATGAGCAGTTAGAAAAACACGTACATTTGTGTAATTTTTACACATAAATGAAAACGTATGGCAACAGTAATGAATGTGGGATTAATAGAGTGTGTGGGATCTGCTACTAAGTATCAACTGGAAAATGAAACAGTCTCCAACAACTATCAAATAAAAAAAGTTTTTACAAAGCAGAATCCTTACGCAACAGAGCATTATCCCGATGCTCAATTTGTAGAAAACAGCAACGAAATATTACAAGATGATTCAATTGACCTTGTAATCATTGCATCACCTGATGATGAAGGAATGGAACTGGTAAGTGAAGCACTTGGTGCAGGTAAAAATGTGAGGATACTGTAAGCACTAATTATTTAAAGCTGCATCGGCTTTTTTAAGAGAGTCTTTTATTCTTTTTTGTTCATCCTTTTCACGTTTCTTGAAAAAGCCACGCAGGAAGATATTGTGCTGAAGCGCCTCCATATTCTCATCTAATTTTTTTGTACCTGCCTGCAGGTTAGCTAATATGAGCTGCATATTGGCTGCAGCATCGGCATCGTTTAACAACACTCCCATAGGGCCTTTTTCATCATTTAACCGGGCTGTGGCAGTGTTTAAATTATGCATCATCACATTGGCAGTGGCAGCAACTTCATTCAATTGATTGGAGGTTCTTCTAAGTGATGCCATGATGGTGGTATCTGTTGCAAGATCATTCAGCAGGTAGCCATCATTATTCAGTTTCGCCCACATGTGCTGATAAA
>CAZDHQ010000134.1:0-3894 GCA_964505135.1 uncultured Ferruginibacter sp. | reverse complement strand
TTTTTTAGAAAAATCGCTAAGGTTAGCAGTAAGCACCTGTGCATTACTGCCAGCCCTCCTGAGTGATGTCATGGCAGCCTGCAGGGTGTTATTGATTGTAGGATCATTCAGTAGTTTACCGATGGTGCCCTTTCCTTCGGCAAGTCCCTTGCTTACAGTCTTTAAATCATTGGTAATATCAAGCAGGTTTTTATTATTGCTTTGCAGGGTAGCCATCATCTCTTCTGTACCAATGCCATTTTCAACTTGCAGTGTGGTTCCCTGTTCTACTACAGGGGATGATGTTGTACCGCCATACAGCACCACTATTTTATTGCCAATCAAACCATCGCTGCCGAGTTTTACCCTGGTGTCTTTCCTAATCTTGCTATGTACATCCTCATCAATAGAAAAACTTACAAGCACACCATGTTCCGCAAAACTTACTTTTTTCACAATTCCAACTTTTACACCTGAATACCAAACATTACTCCCCTTCGCTAATCCACCTACATCATTAAAGATGGCATTCACAGTTAAATTTTTTTCAAAAGTTTTATCCTTTCCTCCAATAATAAAAACCAATGCAAGCAATATAGCAATCCCTGCAATTACAAAGATGCCCGTGAGCAACGCTTTTAATCCATTTGTATTTCTCATATCTTTTTATGCAAAGTTGTATTCGTAAAAAAGCTTTATCCTTTCGTCATCTGAATTAAACACTTCTTCAAATGTTCCCTGCTTCTGCACCATACCATCAAACATCATTACTATCCTGTCTCCGGTGGCTTTAGCACATACTAAATCATGTGTGATAATGATGGATGATACCCCAAATTCCTTCTGGATACTCCTGATCAAGTTATTCACTTCAATACTGGAGATAGGATCAAGCCCCGCAGTGGGTTCATCATACAGCATAATCTCAGGGCGTAATACCAGGGTTCTTGCTATACCAATTCTTTTTTTCTGTCCACCGGATAATTCTGCAGGGTATTGATTTTTACTTTTCAATAATGAAACCGCATCCAACACAGCATCTACCCTTTCTCTTACTTCTGCTTTACTTAAATGTTTATAATTTCTCAGCAATGGAAACTCAATATTTTCCTTTACCGTCATACTATCATACAAGGCACTTAGCTGAAAAGAGAATCCAACTTTCAGCCTTAATTTTTCCAATTCTCTTGAGTTAAGGTGTTTTACATCTTCACCCAATACCATTACAGATCCTTCATCCTGCGACAACAGGCCGCAGATAATTTTTATCAATACGGACTTACCAGTTCCAGACCTTCCCAATACCACCACATTCTCTCCTCTTGCCACCTGCAGGTCTACACCTCTCAAAACCTGATTATTACCAAAGGATTTGTACAACCCTTTTATATCAATCACAATTTCTTTTTCACCTTGTATATTGTTCTCCATAAAAACTATCTAAACCATCCAATAATTTGCACCAGCATCAGCTCTTCAATAAAAATCAAATACATAGCAGTAACCACTGCAGCATTGGCCGCTTTACCCACTCCTTCAGTTCCCCTGCTGGTATTAAAACCTTTGTAACATGCCACCATTCCAATTGTAAAACCAAAAACAACTGACTTGATGAGGGAGCTTTTGAAATCAAGAAAATTTATTTTATCAAATGCGTTGGTAATAAATGTAGCAAGGCTGATATGTTCGTTATTATGTACATTCAGGTATGAACCCAGCATTGCAACAAAAGAGGTATAGAGCATTAATGTAGGGATCATCACCACACAGGCACTTACTCTTGTAAACACCAAAAACTTGTAAGGCTTTGATGCAGACACGTCCATCGCTTCTATTTGCTCCGTTACCTTCATAGCGCCTAATTCTGCACCAATACTGGAGCCTACTTTGCCTGCACAGATCAACGCAGTAACTAAGGGAGCAAGTGCTCTGAACACGGCAATACCAATTAAAGAAGGTAACCACGAAGTAGCACCAAAATCAGCCAGCGAAGGCCTCGATTGCTTGGTAAATACCACACCAATAATAAACCCTGTTAGAGAAATCAGCGGAAGTGAATCAACCCCGATCCTGTAACACTGTTTTACAAATTCGCCAAACTCATAGGGAGGCCTCACTAATTCCGTAAAATAATTAATTGCAAACCTGAACGTTTTTGCGATGCTGATAAAGAAATTATCAATTCGCTTTGTCAGGTAAACTTTTTCCTTTCTGATTGGTGTCACTTCCATTGTTGCCATTAGCGGTTAAATAATAACCGGTGTATAATAAGGTCTTCAGCCAATTGGCAGTATTTGATAATGATGTTTGGCAATGGATATGCCAAATAAGGAAGCTGGACTGCACCTGCACTGTATTTTTGATCAAAATCCGTTGCTGCCAATTTTACAATAACGCATAAATACTTTTGTGCAAATTATTCCACACATCTATTTAGCCCATAGGACTAATGATGGTTTATTAAAGAAGCCATGAACTGGTAACAATCGAATTTAATATCTATATATTCCTTTTCTGCAGCCTGTACATTCAACCGCAATACATCCTGGCTGGTTACTTCTTTATCACTGATTATCGCATTGCCCAATAAAGATCCTTCAGAAGGCTGCAGCAATCGCTCCTGTCCAAACATTTCTACCTGTAACCTGGAAAATCTGCCTGCGATGCTTTGAAGGGCATCAAGCTGTTTATGTATTTCAGCATTACTGGTTAAAGGCGATGTTTTGAGTAAACCGGATAATTTTTCTGTTAACTCATCAATTTGGTTACAATAAAAATTGAGCGTATGATTCCAGTTAATAAGCTCTTCTACAAAATATGATGAAATGGTGGTAGACATAGTGGTAAGTTTAATCGTAATGAATGCCTCAATTCATCTTCTACAATCTTTTTAGGTTCAAACCTCACAACAGTAATGTGTTACTTCCACCACTTCCTTTCTCCGTGATGGGTACAACGCAAGGCTGCAAATTTTCTACATAAATCTACATTGCCGGTTGCTTAAAAAAATTGATGACAATCATTACGGAAAGTGACTGCTGTCAAACAAACGAAATAGCTTACTGAGAAAATTTTAACCTTTTAACGAAAGTCGTTTAAGGTCCATCCTGGCAGCCAATTGATTACAGGTTTATTTTTTTTCATTGTCAGCGGCAGCCAAACATAGCGGGAATCTTCCAGGTTGGCTTTATTCCAGCGGTCAGCCATAAAAATAAAATTGCCGGGCTTTCCTGCTATCGGTAGTACAAAAGTGCTTTGAGCATTATAAGTAAGATCACTGTCATCGCCCATGCATGGATTATTCTTTTGCTTCCAGGTACCTAAAGGATGCTTAGCTATTGCCCAGTTGGCAGCGTTTGGACTCCAGCCGGTACAGGCAGACGTGATGAGAAAATATTTTCCATTGTATTTGAACATGGCCGGTGCTTCCCGTTTCTCATTAATTAATATTCTCTTTTCAATAGCCGTGTGAGATAAATAATCATCCGTTAATAAACATACATGCATCGTAGCATTGTCCTCAGAAGAAAATATATGATACGCTTTCCCATCATCATCCTGGAACAAAGTCATATCCCTTGACATGTTTCCATTTGGACTTACGCTGTTTAAAAAAATATATGGCCCCTGTGGCTGGTCACTAACGGCAACGCCTGCCCTGGCATAACTGTAATCCTCTTTATCAATATGCATCCACATCACAAATTTTTTAGTCTGTGCATTGTAAATCACTTTGGGTCTTTCAATTACTTTGCTGGTATGTATATCGCTGCTGCTGTCTGTTGTATTCGGTGCTAAAGCCACACCTTCATATTGCCAGTTCAGTAAATCTTTAGAAGAATAACAGGAAACACCACCTGCAGGTACCCTGTAATCTTCCCAGGTGGTAACATATGGCACACGCCAGGTAGTTCC
>CAZDHQ010000133.1:0-8780 GCA_964505135.1 uncultured Ferruginibacter sp. | reverse complement strand
CTATTTCTTCAATAAATGATGTGAGCTTTACAGGCTTTTGATTTCCAATGTTGTAAAGTTTATAGGGTGCTTTGGAAGAAGATGGGGTTGGGGCTTTCCCGGACCATTCGGGATCTGGCTCTGCAGGATGATTGACTACTTTAACCACACCATCAATGATATCATCAATATAGGTAAAATCTCTCTCCAGTTCACCATTGTTAAATACTTGTATAGGCCTGTCTTCTATGATTGCTTTTGTAAACAGAAACATTGCCATATCTGGTCTGCCCCAGGGACCATATACCGTAAAGAAACGTAAGCCTGTAGTGGGTAAGCGATACAGGTGACTGTATACATGTGCCATCAGCTCATTGCTCTTTTTTGTAGCGGCATATAAACTGATAGGATGATCTACGGAATGATCTGTTTTAAATGGAATTTCTTCGTTCAATCCATAAACACTACTGCTGCTGGCATACACAAGATGCTTAATATTGTGATGGCGGCAACATTCCAGCAGATTTGCAAAGCCAACAATGTTTGCTTCAATGTAAGCAGAGGGATTGGTGATACTATATCTCACACCAGCCTGAGCAGCAAGGTTAACTACATAATCAAATTGATTTTCTTTAAAGAGCTTTTCTAAATGATCTTTATCTTCCAGGTTAAGGTGTATAAAAGAATATCTACCGGACTTGCGGCTTTTTAGAAGTTTATTATAACTCGTTTGTCTTAAGTCTATACCTGCTTCTGCCAGGCGATCGTACTTTAAACTTACCTCATAATAATCATTTAATGAATCTAAACCAACTACTTCAAATCCATCTTCTATTAACCTGTTGGACAAATGGAAACCTATAAAGGCTGCTGAGCCAGTTACTAAAACTTTCATCTATTGTTTCTTAAATAAGTATTGATTAATTAAGAAGCTTGTAATTCTGTAATGTATAAGTCTTGTAATATGGCTACAATTCGTTCTGACGTTTTTCCATCCCAATATTCAGGAATACTTCCCTGTTTCCATTTTCCATTTACAATTTCTCCTAGACATTTTTCCAGTTTATCAAAGTCATCTCCAATCAATTCATTGGTGCCCATGGTAACGGTTTCCGGCCTTTCTGTAGAATTCCTTAATGTAAGACAAGGTACATGCAATACAGTTGCTTCTTCTGTGATGCCGCCAGAATCGGTGATTACACCTCTTGCATTTTTCACCAGGTAAATAAATTCATGATATCCAAGTGGATCAATCATGATTAATTTTTCGGTGCTGATATTATTTGCGTCCATTATTTTTCTTGTTCTTGGATGCACAGGAAAAACTACTGTAAATCCTTTAGTAGCATTGCTTATAGCATTTAGAATTTGTTTTAGCTTTTCGGGATCATCTACATTAGACGGTCGATGTAATGTGACCAGGAAATAATTGCCGCTGTTTAATTTGTAGTCGTTCCAAAAAAATGGTTGCTTCAATTTTTCCAGATTTTGATACAGTGTATCAATCATGGTATTTCCCACAAAGTGAATGCTGGTTTCCGGTACCTGGTATTTCCTTAGATTGTCATTGGCGTATTGACTGGTAGTAAAGAAATGATCACAAATGGAATCTGTAACAATTCGATTGATTTCTTCAGGCATTGTCATATCACCGGATCGAATACCAGCTTCTACATGCACCACGTCAATACATAATTTTTTTGCTGCAATGCTGCAAGCCATGGTAGAAGTTACGTCTCCCACTACTAACACCACATCAGGTTTGTTTTGCATCAATTCCTTTTCAAACTTTACCATAATTGCAGCCGTTTGCTCAGCCTGCGTACCCCCACCACATTCAAGGTTCACATCTGGATCAGGGATACCCAGCTGTTCAAAAAAATCACCGCTCATTTTCTTATCGTAGTGCTGTCCTGTATGAACCAGCCTGTAGTTAACATTATTTCCAAGTTCCCTCGTTTTCTTGATAGCCTTGATGATAGGAGCTATTTTCATAAAGTTTGGCCTTGCGCCTGCTACAATTGTTATCAGCATAGTTTAAATTTAAATATAAAAATTATGGTGTTTGCTGGTTACCTGAGTTCAGCAAGTGCATCTTTTTTCTTGAAAATCATTTTGAACTTCTCTTTTAATATCAGGATAATATATTCTGTATTGCCCACCAGGTATCTTTTCCACATCCGTTTTGGTTCCTGAATTACACGGTAGAACCATTCCAGGCCAGCCTTTTGCATCCACACCGGTGCTCTCTTTACAAAGCCGGCAATTACATCAAAACTTCCACCTACACCCATTATAAAAGGAGCATCAATATATTCTTTGTAGGTGTTTAAGAATATTTCTTTTTTAGGCGAAGTGATGGCCACAAAAAGTATATCAGATTTGGATGCAGCAATGTCCTTTGCTATTGCCATTTCATCTTCTTTCTTAAAGTATCCGTTTCGATATCCTCCAATGATCTCCTTTCCATAGTTACTACTGTAAGTTTCAACTACTTTTTTTACTATTTCTTCTTTGGCGCCGAGAAAATAAATTTTATACCCTTTTTTTGCAGAGAGCTTAACTAATTCTTCCATTAAATCAATGCCAGCAACTCTTTCGGGAACGGGATTGTTTAGGAATCGGGTGGCCCATACAACAGCCTGGCCATCTGCATTTATAATATCGCAATGTGCGATGGAATTTTTAAGGTCAATATCCTTTTGAGCATTTACAACTTTGGCTGCATTTATTACCACATGATGGATACGTTTTTTTTGATCAATCGATTGTTCAATAATTTCAAGCGTCTCCTTCATGGTAAGGGCATCCACAGGAAGCCCACATATAGAAACTCTCTTTGTTGCGCCATTCATATTAATTTAAAATTGGTTTATGTATGATATAAATTATTATCTGCCACTTTAAAATTGTTGTGTAAACATTTTATGGTAGCAATAATCTGTTTTGAAAAATTATAATTGTAGAGATAATTCCTACGTATATGAACTTGTTACAGTAATTTAAGATTGATAAATAGTTGGTGTTTTTTTCGCTGGTTGCACTCCTAATAAATCTGCATAGACCTGGTTTAACGTCTTCAATACTTCCTCTGTGGAATATGCCCTGGCTTTTTCAAAAGAATTGAGACCGTACGCTTCTACAATAGAAGGCTTACTCTTTATTTCCAGCAAAACTTTGTATAGAGCATTGATGTCACCAGCTTGTACAAGCCAGCCATTTTCACCTGGCCTAACTACCGATGGAATACCTCCAACTTCTGAAGCAATGATGGCCTTACCCAAGGCCATTGACTCGAGTATCGACATTGGTAACCCTTCGAAATAGGAGGTAAGAATAAATATGTTACAATCACTGATTAAATCATCTTTTTGTTTGCCAGAAACCCATCCTTTAAAATCTACCAGGTCGCTTAATTCATCGTCTGCGATCATTGAATTGAACTTATCTATCCCGTCTCCAGCACCAGCAATTACCAATTTAAAAGAACCCTTTAATGAAGACGCATATCGCCTGAAAGTTTCTACCACATCAAAAATGCCTTTGTTGGTTGTAATATGATTCAGGTATAAAATTTTAATGGGCGATTGAACCAAATTATCCTTCACAGTATTTGGAACTTTTACAGGATTATTCACAATTACAGAATTTCCCTTTTTTAAAATGGAGTCAAAATATACTTTCCATTCTTTTGAAAGAACTATAATTTCATTTGCTGTATTTAGGATGTATAAAATATATCGCTTTAGAAGCGATGATTTATTTAGAAATACTTTAAATCCTCCTGAATGAACGTGCAGAATCACTTTTCTCCCAAATAGTTTTGAAATGAGTACAATCAAAGATTTCCTCATAAAACTACCTCCACTTGATACGTGAATATGGACGATTTTTATCCGTCTTTTTGTGGCAAGCACAAATAACAGTTTGAAGACTGCTGTAATAAAAAAGAGCTCCCGAATAAAGTGTCTTTTGTAGTAATAGGTTGCTAGGTAGTTAAAGCCATCAAAATTTTTTGAGTACACATCAATTACGGATGCAATACCTCCACGTAAGGAACGGTGAGGGCCTACAATCAACACATTTCTGCAATAGTTTTCCATTAGTGAGGGTACTTAAATCTTTTTAATCTGTGGAAGCTGAGCGGTACACAATTAAGGATAGACCACTTTTTTAATCCGGGGCTTTAACGGCCATACACCAACTATACGACACATGTTCTCCTCAAACGGAGAAGTATCCACCATCATTAACCTGGGCAAGGTATACCTGCTTTTTAGCCTGTCTTTTGATAAATATTTTTGATCGGTACTAAAGGCAACAGTATAACCAAAACGTCTTAAAAAGCTAATCTCTCTATTAGAAAAATCTCCATTAGGATATGCAAAATGTTTAATGGGTTTATTCAGCCATTCTTCTATTTTTTCCTTGGAAGCAATTATTTCATATTTAGATTGCTCATTTGAACATCTTGGTAAAATAGGATGCGATATGGTATGACTGCCAATGGAAACAAGATTACTCTTCGCAATTTGCTGCACCTGCTCCACGGTAAGTGCCTGTCGATTTATAGTAATTCTATTTTTTGTTTCCTCAATTATTCTTAACCTGTCTTCGTTATCAATGGTTTTAAAAAATTCAACTGATTCACGTGAAAGGCCCATTTTTCTTGCTTCAGCTATATATGACCACCAATATCCATTTCCTTTTTCTACTACTTCAGTTGTTACAAAAATTGATATAGGTACTTTGTATTTCTCTGCGATAGGAACTATATTATCCAAATTACTTTGCCATCCGTCATCAATTGTAATTACAACAGCACCTTTGGGAAAATCCATTTCACCATCAATTATTTTTTCAAGATCGCAAACGGAAATGAACTTAAAGCCATTTTGTGAAAGCCATTTTACTGCTGATTCAAAAAACACTTTGCTTGGCGCATGAAAACATAAGGGAATAATATAGTCTTCCTTCTGTAGTTTTTTAACTGCTCGTTTAACAAAACCGAGTGAAATCAACGTATTGGCTATCAACTTTCCAATAAGGTTTCTAATAGTTCTTTTCATTTTATGCCGGTTTATTAGGTGGTTTTATGGGATAAGGTTTACCAGAAGATAATTATTTTTTATAGAGCCGGTTTGAAAGTTGTTTACCTTCATAAACAGCTATAAATTCTTTAGCCATTCTGTCTAGCATAAACTTTTCATATATTGTTTGCAGGGCTTTTTCTCCCATTTTTTTGGCAAGGTTATGGTCATGATAAATTTGCAATAATTTTTCTGCCAATTGTTCAGCATCTTTATTTCTTACTAAAAACCCATTATCACCATCTACTATCACTTCATTGGTTCCTCCTCCTTCTGTTGCGATTACAGGTTTACTAAGGCTCATGTATTCAATTAGCGAATTAGAAACACCTTCTCCATGTATATCACTATTGGTACATAAAACACCCACTGAAAACACCTGGATCAAATCTTCAATATCGGTACGCCTGCCTAAAACCCGGATATTGTATTTAAGTTCCTCTGGTATCATGTTTTCAATGGTTGTTTGCGTTCTGCCGTGTCCTATTAACAGGAAGCAAATGTCTTTGTATTGCTTAACTATTTTAATGGCTGCTTCAATATAAGTAGGGTAGTCCTTTCGTTCATGAAAAGCACCTACCATTCCTACAACAAAATTAAATGGTTGAAGTGCCAATTCTTCAATCAACTCATTCTTATCTCTCAGGTTGTTAAACCTGGCCATATCTATTCCATTGTAGATGCAATACGTTTTATTTATGGGAGCGCTATAAGATTTGATACCTGCTAACGAGTTTGACAATACTACATCAGAAAAAAGAAACGATAGCTGACCCCTTATATAATTTTTTGAATGCCATGGCACATGCTTAGGCGCATCAGCTACTATACCATTAATAAATTTAAATTTTCGGAATGGCAATAATGGCAATATGTATGTACTGCACATAGACCCCCACGAGTGCACAATATCCGGCTTATATTTTTCTATAGCTCCCTTAATAACAAAAAATGGTCTGGTGCCATATTTATAGTTTCTTTCGCTTTCTATGATGGTTATGGGAAAGTCATACATATAATCATAACCAACGCCCATATCTGATATCACAACCAGGATAATTTTGTAAGAGGGATCTTTGCTAAGAGATTTAATCAATTCAAGAAGACGTCTTTCTTTTCCTCCACCACCAATATTGTCTGCTAAAAAAAGTATGGTCGTCTTTCGATTGTTTCCCAATCGTTTCGATTGCTCAAGATTTTTTTCGGTTACTAGCTCTGTAGCCATGAAATGAAAATTTTTTGGATTATTCTTAAGTTTTTGTCAATTAAAATGTTGACAATAATCAATCGTTAAAATTCAACTGCCACCTATCCTTTTCAGTCACGTTTACTCTTAAGTTAACTGTTTAATTACCCTGCATGGGTTGCCACCTGCTATTACGTTTTCAGGAATGTCTTTTGTAACCACACTATTTGCACCAATTACGCTGTTTTTGCCGATAGTGACACCTTTTAAAACTACTGCGCCGTACCCGATAAACACATTGTCGCCAATAACTACAGGCTTTGCATCACCAATATAATTTCTTCTTTTCAATGGATCAATGCCATGCCAGTCAAAATCTGTTATCAAACTGTTTGCTCCGCAAATTACATTGTTGCCTATAGAAATACTTTCCTTGCATCCAATTACAGTTCCGCTAAAACCACAATTATCGCCAATTGTGATTGACGCATTTGCTTCGTGTGTAGAAAGAATGCATTTTCTTGAAACACCAATCAGGTTTGAAGTCTTGTCGCTTCTAAACGAACAGTTGTTACCGATATTGATACTGGAGGAAGGGTAACGTACGATGTATGTGGTAGACCAAAATCTTACATGCCGGCCATACTTCACTTTTTTTATTATCAGAACAAATGACATCAAAAAATTTGAAGAAATTTTCAATGCCTGCAATCGCACTGCACGCAGTTTATAAACAATTTTTCCTTGTATATCCATACTACTCTAACTTACTTACACTTAGTTTCAATTCCTAACTATTATAAACGCTTGTATAGATTTTGTTCAGTGAATGCAAAATATTTTGCGGAGCATGCCTTTCTTTTGCTATCTCTCTCGCTCTTTCAGCTACTGCTAATGCATCACTGTAATGATTGCAAAGATGAATTAATAAACCTGCTAATTCGTATGGATCGTAAGGGTTAAAAAGATATCCAGACTCTTTATGTGTAATAAGGGAATTTACACCGCCGACTCCGGACGAAAGTACTGGCATGCCAAGTATCATAGCTTCACATACACTGTTGGGACTATTGTCTATGTAGGAAGGATGAACAAAAAAATGACATGTTTTAAGTTCGTTAACCAAACTACCAGCCTCCAGCGGACCGTAAAATTTAATAGCGGGATTAGCATGTTTAATACCTAGTACCTTTTTTACTATTTTATTTATATCCCGATCTTCTGTTATCCCAAAAATTTTCCAGGTAATGCTATAGTTTTTTAATAGCTTAATTGTTTTGTAAATAAGATCTAAACCTTTATAAATATTGGGATTGATTGTTGTTCCTATCACAATAGATTTGCTCTTGAAAGGTTCGGATGGAGATGTCCATTGATTCCGAAAAAAGTCTTCTCTTAATAATTCTTCGCAATGAAAATAGATAGCGCCTGGATTCAAAAGTTTTACATAATTGCGGTCATAATCCGTTCTGCCATTAAAGAATTTCCATTGCCTGATGATTTCTTTTTCTCTATGTGCTTTGCTTCGCAAATTCAAGTAACGATGATAAATTGTAACGCCCTTTATTCTTTCTGAAATGGAGCTGTTTTTTAAGATATTTCTTTTGCTAAAACCATTTGGGAAAAAAACACCTTCATAAGGTTCAAGCAAACCTTGTAAATGAAATACAACCTTTTCGAATTTATTAATCAGTATCTTACCATATCCTTGTTCTGTTCCAAAAACATGAATAACGTCCGGGTTAAAATCATTGAGTATCTCGTCAATAAAAGGAGTTGAGTTATCATTAAGCAACCCTTTGTGTCTTTGAATAATTGTACCAATAAAGCCCTTGGTTAAGTAAGGAATACCATAGTAAGTAACATTTTCCTTTTTAATTTTTTTAAACTCGTTTCCCGGATAGAAAAAACAAATTCCCAGTTCATGTTCCTGTTCGTGAGTTACAAGTAATTCCAATGATGAAATCCAGCCGCCGCCAACAATTTTTTGCCCGGCCGTTAAAAACTCCTTGGTCCAGGTATTAGTAAACCATAGTACTTTCATACTCTTTGTAATTTAAAAATAGATCAGCCACTTCATCGTCAGTTTTCTCTCTCAAACTTTTGGTAAAACATACTCCTACACCTATCCAAACAAGTATATACTCCATCGTAAGTCTTGGTAATCCAAATATGGGCATATCTACCTGCCACAAAATGATTAGTATAGCGCAAGCCTGGCAGAATTGGTTTTTAGATTTAAACAATCCAAGGAATATAGCTGGTAGCGTTACGAGCTGAAATAGTACCATATAAACAATACCACCTACCAAATATTGTTGCAGGTATCCATTTTCTATCACGTCTCTATAGTCTACAGCTTCCCGATAGTTGCCCTCAGGCGTTATGCCGGATGATGCTCCAGTTGGATAATAATATTTTCCGTCCATGCCTTTAACGAATATCTGAAAGTCCTTCATTTCTAAAAAAAAACTTTCAAATAATCCTGTACGGGTGTCCTCGGTTGCCCTTTCCTGAATTTTTTT
>CAZDHQ010000132.1:7723-8801 GCA_964505135.1 uncultured Ferruginibacter sp. | reverse complement strand
TACTTCAATCAACAATTCAACAATAAAACGATGCAGCCATTAATCACACTGTTTCCGAAATTTACAACAGCCGTGCCGAACTGGAAACGCTTTACAGTAAAGCCTTTCAAAAGAAGCAGGTAAAAAAGTGTTCGAAAACGGACAGTTTATGTTTGAAAGCGAACAGCCTGAAAAGCCATCTTACGAAAACGGTTGCGTAAATAAAAAAGGTCGATCATTTAAAAACTTCCGGGAAAAGTTTGACATTAACAGCCAGAAACCTGCTTGTCAAACAATTAAACCATTATAATATGCCACTCTCTAACGAATCCGCAGAGAAAAATCCATTGAGCAGCCTTGATGTATGGGAAGATGATTTACTGGAACGTTATCCAGATCCTGAAAGTATAGTGAAAGACAGGGCTGTAGAAGAATACAGGAATTATGAAGATCCCAAGAGAGAAACAGTAAAAGAGTTTTACAGGCTTAATCACACCTATCAAACATATGATTTTGTACAGGAAAAGAGAGCAGACTTCCTGCAGTTTAACCGCATGAAGATGCCGATCTGGGAAGCATTTCAATTCCTGAATCAACTGGTAGATGACTCTGATCCTGATACCGACCTGGATCAATTTCAACATTTATTGCAAACATCAGAAGCCATCCGTACAGACGGGCATCCTGACTGGATGGTGCTTACTGGTTTGCTGCATGACATGGGTAAAGTGCTTTGCCTATTTGGTGAACCGCAATGGGCTGTGGTAGGTGATACTTTCCCAGTTGGTTGCGCTTACTCTGATAAAATTGTGTACTCTGAATTTTTCAAACTCAATCCTGATTACAATAACGAACAATACAATACCAAGTATGGTGTGTATTCACCTAACTGTGGTTTAGACAATGTACACATGTCGTGGGGCCATGATGAATACATTTATCAAATGGCAAAGAACTACATCCCTGAGCCAGGCTTGTATATGTTACGTTATCACTCCTTCTATTCACAACACAGGGAAAATGGGTATGATCATCTGATGAATGATCATGACCGTGAAATGTTTAAATGGGTGAAACTATTCAACCCTTACGATTTGTA
>CAZDHQ010000132.1:0-7713 GCA_964505135.1 uncultured Ferruginibacter sp. | reverse complement strand
TCAAAAAGCGAAGTAGCGCCTAACTGGCAGGAATTAAAAGGATATTACGAAGACCTGGTTGCAAAGTATTTACCGGATACATTGTCTTTCTAAAACATTATATTTTGATGAAGACGATGGAAGATCAACTGAGGTATGTATTTTCATCGCCGCAAAACTAACCAGATGAGAATGCCCCAGGGTAAATGGTCAATCCTTTTTCCAGTGATTGCACTGCTGTCATGTACTAATACCAGCAATAAAACATTTTTTACTGATTTGGATGCAGCAAAGTCTGGGATTGATTTTAAAAATGAAATCAAGGAAGACGTTGACTACAATATCCTCACCTACGAATACTTGTACAATGGAGCCGGCGTAGCTATTGGTGATGTAAACAATGATGGCTTACCGGATATATATTTTACAGGAAACATGGTGTCCAATAGACTATATATTAACAAAGGCAACCTGCAGTTTCAAGATATAACTGAACAGGCAGGCGTACAAGGACGCAGCAAATGGAAAACAGGTACTGTAATGGCCGACGTAAATGGTGATGGATTGCTGGATATTTACGTTTGCTACTCTGGCCCGGGTACAGATGCAGAAAGAGCCAATCAATTATTTATTAATAATGGTGTAAAAAATGGTGCTGTAAGTTTTACTGAAAGCGCTGCTCAATATGGCCTGGACGCACCGGGTACTTATACCACTACGGTTTCTTTTTTTGACATGGACAATGATGGTGACCTTGATCTATTTATGGTGAACCATGCAGACATGTTTTACAATCCCTTTTACAATACAGAAAAGTTAAGAGCCAAGAGACATCCCAAATTTGGCAACCGCCTTTACAGGAATGACAATGGACATTTTACCGACATCAGCGAAGCAGCACATATAGATGGCGGCGGATTAAATTTTGGGCTAAGTGTAGCTGTTAGCGATATCAATAAAGATGGATGGGCAGATATATATGTTACCAATGATTATGATGAAAGAGATTTTTTATACCTCAATAATCATGACGGAACTTTTAAGGAAGTATTGACCAAAGCTGCCAAACACCTTTCTGAATTTGCGATGGGCAGCGATATAGCCGATTACAACAATGATGGCAATCCTGATCTGGTTACGCTTGATATGCTACCAGAAGATAATCACCGTCAAAAATTATTAAAGGGTGCAGATACTTATGATAAATACACCATGAGGGTGAATGCCGGCTTTGCCAACCAGCAAATGAGAAACATGCTGCAGTTAAACAATGGAGTAGACAGCAGTGGCATTCCCATCTTTAGTGAGATCGGGCAAATGGCAGGCATCTCCAATACAGACTGGAGCTGGGCACCGCTCTTTGCAGACTTTGATAATGATGGCTGGAAGGATCTCTTTGTTACCAACGGCATTCTTCGGGATATGACTAACCTGGATTTTGTAAAATACACGTCCGGCTACTCTGCCGACTATTCAAAAAAATCAGGTGATAAAGAAGCCATGTGGAAATTGATCCAGGACATGCCTTCTACCAAACTCACCAATTACCTGTTTAAAAACAATACTGATCTAACCTTTAGCAATGTTGGTGAAAATTGGGGGCTCACCAAACATGCTATCAGTAACGGTGCCGCATATGCTGATTTGGATAATGATGGCGATCTTGATTTAGTAGTGAACCAGCTCAATGATAAAGCATCTGTGTATATAAACAATGCCAATCAGTTTAACAAAGCACACTACATTGAAATTCAATTCAATGGCAGCAATAAAAATACTGCCGGTATTGGTGCTAAAGTAATGGTACAAACAGCACACAGTAAGCAATTGCAGGAGCAATATACCAGTCGTGGCTTTCAGTCATCTATTGACCCGGTGATGCATATTGGCCTGGGACAGGACAGTATCATTCAATCATTAAAAGTTATTTGGCCGGGCGGAAAAATAACTGCATTACAAAGTATACCTGCCGATACACTGTTTGTAATAAATGAAGCAACAGCAACCAATACAGACAGCAGCAATATCAGAGAAAAACAAGCAACACTATTTACAGATATCACTAACCAGTCCGGCATTCATTTTATTGATACCGCTTCGCAATTTGTAGATTTTAAGATTGCTCCTTTGCTGCCTTATCAATTATCTAAGACTGGGCCATCACTGGCAAAGGCAGATGTGAACGGCGATGGCTTAGAAGATTTATTTATTGGTGCCTCCTCCACACATGCCAGTCAACTATATTTTCAAAACAGCAATGAAATATTCTCATTGGCTAAAGAGCAACCATGGACTGAAAATAAAAACATCACCGTAGCAGACGCATTGTTCTTTGATGCGGATGGCGATGGCGACCAGGACCTTTACCTGGTGAGTGGCGGTGCAGATTATTATCTTAATAATAAAAACTACCAGGATGAATTGTATGAAAATGACGGGCATGGTAATTTCAAAAAAATCGCTGGTGCTTTGCCGCTGGAAACCATCAGTGGTTCCTGCGTAAGAGCTGCAGATTATAACAATGATGGAAAGCTGGACTTATTTGTAGGCAGCAAAATTATGCCGGGCCTCTTCCCTACCATCCCGGAAAGTTTTCTATTAAGAAATATCAGCAGCACAGGACATATCCAATTCCAAAAAGAAAACTCACAAACGGATAGCACCCTTTTTCATGCAGGGATGGTAACAGATGCCCTTTGGCTCGATATTAACAAAGACGGCTGGCAGGATTTAATCCTTGCAGGAGAATATATGCCGGTAAGCATCTTTATTAACAACAAAGCTGTCTTTAAAAATGAGACTGCTGCTTATGGGTTGGCCAACAGCAATGGATTATGGTGTAAGCTGCTGGCAGATGATTTTAACAATGATGGCAATATTGATTTGATAGCGGGTAACCTGGGAACCAACATTCAACTGAAAGCCTCAGCAGCTGAACCGCTGTCTATCACTTATGCAGACTTCCTGAACACAGGTGTTGTGTATCCTATTTTAACTTACTATAATAAGGGCAAGAGCTATCCATGGTTAACAAGAGATGAACTGGCAGACCAGTTGCCGATCATTCAAAAAAAGTTTTTAGCATATAAAGATTATGCTGATGCTCAGTTAACAGATATTTTTTCAGGTGATCAGTTAGCTTCTGCAAAAACAGCCGAGGTTAAAACATTGCAATCCGTTTTCCTGCAAAATGATAACAATAAAAAATTCAGCATAGCGGCATTACCAATGCATGCACAGATCAGTCCTATAAATGGTATGGCTGTGTTGGATGTAGATAAAGATGGAAGTAAAGACATTGTAATAGCAGGTAATTTTTATCCATTCAGGGTAAGCATTGGAGCAATAGATGCAGGCATTGGCCTGGTATTAAAGGGAAATGGCAAGGGCAATTTTACAGCGATGCCAATGGCAGCAACTGGACTTAGTATACCGGGTGATGTTCGCAAAATGATCCAGTTAAAAGGTACACATCATACATTGCTGATAGCAGCAAAAAATAATGATGCAGTACAGGTAATAAGAGTAGAATAACAATCGATTAATAAAAACATAAAGACTGTAATTATAAATTTAAAATAGGCATAACCAAAACAAAACACACATCAAGTATTTTAAAACCAAAACAAAGTTTATGAGAATCAAATTCGTGATGGCACTGGTGCTATTTCAGTTGCTTGCTTCCTCAGCACTGATGGCCCAGCGCTCAGTAACAGGTGTGGTAACAGATGCAGCCGGCGCAAAGCTGCAGAGCGTTACCGTTACCGCACTCAAATCATCTGTAGTGGCACTAACAGATGTTGATGGAAAATTTAAGATCAATGTGCCCGCCGGTTCTACACAACTGGAGTTTTCCAGCGTGGGCTATCAAAAACAAACCATCAACATTGCAGACAAGAATGAAATAACGGTAGTACTGCAAACTGCCGCCAATCAACTAGCAGATGTAGTAGTGGTTGGTTATGGTACACAACGCAAAAGAGATGTTACCGGAACCATTAGCACGGTGAAAGGTGATGATTTTAAAAACATGCCGGTGAGCAATGCAGCCCAGGCAATGCAGGGTCGGGCTTCCGGCGTAGACATTATACGCAGCGATGGCGCTCCCGGAGCCCCGTACTCGATTAGAGTAAGAGGTACAGGTACCATCAACAATGCTGATCCATTGGTAGTAATAGATGGTGTGCCTTCCGGTGGATTAAATGATGTGAACCCAAATGATATTGCTTCTATTGAAATATTAAAAGACGCTTCTTCTTCTGCTATCTATGGTACACGTGCCGCCAATGGTGTGGTATTGGTTACTACCAAAAAAGGCAGCTATGGAGACCAGGTAAAAACATCGGTGAATGTTTACCATGGTGTTTCCAACGTGTTAAAATATCTTAAGCTGTTAACAGCTCCGGATCTTGCTAAACTAAAGCAGGAAGCATTTACCAACGATGGCGCACCTGTACCAGATATTTGGAAAAATGCCAATACTGCTACGCAGCGTACTGACTGGCAAAGAGCATTGTTTGGCACTGGCAAAACCACCAATGCTGACCTTGCCGTAAGAGGAGGAAACGCTAAATCAAAATTCAGCCTGAGTGCTAACTATTTTGATGATAAGGGTATCATTGTAAATTCTTTCTTCAAGCGTGTGAGTGTAAATTTTAATTCTGAACATAAAATTGGCTCACGTATACGCATAGGTGAAAACTTCCTCTACTCCAATACGAATGGCAACAGTCCTGATACACGTTCTACGCAGGCTGGTTTGTTGTGGAGTGCATTAAGATTTAATCCTGCCATAGCTGTTATCAATCCTGACGGTAGCTGGGGAAGCTCAAAGAGTAACAGTGAATTTGGTGATATCAATAACCCCGTATTTACTGCTGCCAATATTGACGCTAAAAATGATAACAAACGTGTACTCGCTAATGCTTACGCTGAATTGGATATCATAAAAGGGCTGGTGCTGAAAATAAACTATGGCTTTGACCAATCTAATTACGATGGTTACAATTTTGATATTGCTACACCTGATCAAACAAGAGTGAATTCACTTGCAACGTTAACACAATCACACTCTACATCCACATCATGGTTGCAGGAAGTTTTCTTAAACTACAATACAACAATCAAAGATCATACAATTGGTCTAACTGCAGGTTACTCTGCTCAAACTTTTGCAGCCAATTCATTCTTTGCACAGCGTCGTGGTTATCCTGATCCTGCAGATGATCACCGTATACTCGACAACGGTAGTAGTGCTAACCAGTTCTCCGGCGGTAGTGGCAATAATAAACCTTATGCAGGATTGCAATCTTATTTTGCAAGAGCCAACTATGCCTATAAAGGTAAATACCTGTTAACAGCTACCATGCGTGCAGATGGCAGTAGCAAGTTCCCTCCCGGTAAACAATGGGGTTATTTCCCGGCGTTTTCAGCAGGCTGGCGTATTAGTGATGAAAGCTTCTTTAATAAAGATGAATCAATATTCAGCAGTTTAAAATTAACAGGAGGCTGGGGGCAGTTGGGTAACCAAAATACCGGCGACTTTCAATACCTGGCAATCATTAGAGCTGGCGGTGGCAGTACTATCTATAGTTTCGGTTCCGCAGGGAATGTGGCAGATGGCTCTTACGTTGTGAGCCTTGCCAATCCAAACATTACATGGGAAAGAGCAGAGATGAGCAATATAAGCCTTGAATTTGGTTTACTAAAAAATCACTTAACCGGTACACTTACCTGGTTTAATAAAGACACCAAAGACATGCTAATACCTTATTCATTGGTAGAAAACTATGGTGCTAACGTGAGCCTTTCTTATGGTAGCGGAAACATCAGGATACCAGATCAAAATCTTGGCCAGTTAAATAACAAGGGAATTGAGTTGGATCTCCAATACCAGAACAGGGTAGGTAAAATTGGTTATACCATCGGTGCCAATGCATCATTTATCAAGAACCGGGTTACAAGATTGTATGGAACCAAGGCTGACTTTATTGGATCAACACTGTACGGCCGTGAAGGCTTAGAAACATCCCGTACATACGAAGGACAGCCTATTGCTTCTTACTATGGATTCAGAACAAACGGCCTCTATCAGAACCAGGGTGATATTGATAAAGATGCCAATATTGCCAACGACCCTAACAAAGGAAATATCCAACCAGGAGATGTAAGATTTGTAGATCAAAATGGTGATGGCAAAATTGATGACCAGGATCGTGTAAACCTTGGCAATCCTAATCCATCAGTTACATTGGGTATCAATGGCGGTTTAAACTATAAAGGTTTTGATCTCGGTTTCTCCTTTGCAGGTGCACTTGGATTTAAATTATACAATGCAGACCGCATGGCTGGTTTAGATGCAACACAAATATTTAACTGGTACGAAGAGCAGAACAACAGGTGGCATGGTGAAGGAACTAGCAACAGTATCCCACGCCTGACCAGAAGCAATCAAAATCAAAACTACAGGTCATCTGATCTATGGATTCAAAAAGGTGATTACCTGGCATTGAAAAATATTTCTCTTGGTTACACTTTTTCCAGGTTGAAAATAAACGGGAATGCATTGCCTGTTACAAGAGTGTATGTAAACTGCTACAATGCATTTTATATAACCGGTTACAAAGGTTACACGCCTGAATTAGGTTATACAGATGGCAATAAACAAAGAGGCGTGGATGTAGCACAATATCCATCTGTAAGAACAGTAACCGTGGGTGCCACTCTTAATTTTTAGTACGTACCCAGGGATTAAAATCAATAAAAATAAACTCATGAAAAGAAGAAATATAAAACTATTCATTACCGCATGCGGCCTGCTTAGTATGAGTGGCTGCATTAAAAAACCGCTGGATGTAAAGCCTGTAGGTTCCTACACCACCGGCAACTACTGGCGTAACCAGGACGATGTACTTGCAGGCATCACCGGTATTTATAATGTGCTGACGCAGGAAGAAGGTGTGGGCCACAACCTCTATGCATTTGAAGATGCATCAGACGATATTTCTGTAGACGGCGACCACTCTGATTTTTGGGAAATAGAAAGATTCAATCCCACACCAAGTACTTATCAATTGCGGCCTACATGGGGCTGGGCTTATGAGCAGATTGGCCGTGCCAATAACGCCATCATTTATGTACCTAAAGTTCCTGTGATGGATGAAGCCATCAGGAGCCGTTCATTGGGTGAAGCTTATTTCTTAAGAGCACACGGTTACTGGACATTAAATTTAATTTTTGGTGAAGTACCATTGATATTGGAACAAAACGTATTGGATGGTAATTATAATATACCAAAATCAACCGAAGATGAAGTGATGACACAGATTGAAGCCGATCTGTTAAAAGCGGCTGACCTGTTACCTGAAAGTTATGGCGCAGAAGACAGGGGGCGTGTAAGCAAGGGCGCTGCATGGGGTTTGTTATCAAAGTTGTATTTGAACTGGAATAAACTGGATAAAGCAAAAGAGTTTGGCGAAAAAGTAACCAGCAATCCTAATTATAAATTGGCTGAAAACTACAGTGATAATTTTACTTTGGGCAACCAGGAGAACAATTCTGAAATTTTATTTGCTGTTTGGAATAAGAATAATTTCAACAACTCTCCGATCAATATTTACTTTACACCACGTGCATGGAATGGCTGGGGTTTCCATCACCCTACAGAAAATTTTGTAGAAGAATTTGAGCCAAATGATCCAAGAAAAGAAGTAACTGTATTGGCTGTTGGCGATT
>CAZDHQ010000131.1:0-8822 GCA_964505135.1 uncultured Ferruginibacter sp. | reverse complement strand
GAATCCTCTGTTGCCGTTATCTTTTACCAATTCAATCGGTATGGTGGGATAATAATAGCGGATACTTGCAATACAGATCTTGGCAAAAAAGAAATCTTTCTTATTGCAGCATACTACAATGGTGAGGTTAAGATCTTCCATTAGTTAAACCGATGCGATAAGATTGACCAGCTTATCGCCTTCGGCCTCCCAGTTAAAGGTGGTTTCAGCTAATTGCAGTGCATTTTTTTTGCATTGCTGCACCAGTTCCCGGTTGTTGTAGAACTCTTTGATCTTTGCTACCAGGTCCGCAGCATCATCGTATTTGTAGAGTGCACCAACAGACGGGTATTCTTCCATGAAGTTTTGCTGTGCCGCCGTATTGGAAGCCAAAACACATAAACCTGAAACCAGGTAAGTAAAGATTTTGTTGGTAAGGCAGATATCCCTGTTTTCACAATAGGGAATTTCGGCTGCAAGACCGATATCATATTTTGCTGCTGCTGCAAATATTTCATCCGGCTCAAGCGAAGGGTAAAAGTGAACCAGGTGAGGCCGGCTGCATCTCATCGATAAAGTATCTCCATAGCTATCCGTACGAATATTACCCAGCAGATGTAAGGAAACATTTTCTGTGCTCAATAAATTCAAAGCATCTATAATCACTTCCAGCCCACGGTTAGGACCGATATGCTGTGAAAACCAAAACAGTTTTAGTTCATTTGCTTCTTTATCATATTGCCTCGGCTGATCCTGCAGGTATATTTTGCTGAACACATTATTGATAGTAGTAACCCTTGTGTGAGGATAAAGCTGCTGGTATTTTTTACATATCAGCGGGCTGGCAGCCGTAATAACATCTACATGAGGTAGCAAGCTATCTTCCAATTCAATCACATCCCTTACCTGGTTAGAATAATAAGGCGCTTCTCCCCGATGGAAATCCTCTGCATCAAAAATTACTTTACCACCATGTTTTTGTGAAGCTGCTATTGCCGCCGGAAGCGCTCCAAGATAATGAGCGATATAAATATCAGCCTTGTATTTTTTTGCAGCCATCAACAAGGGAAATGATGATCTTGCAATTGCCAATTTTTTAAATGAAGGAAAAAGTTTTGAAAGCACAAAAAACAATTTGTGAAATGACCTTGAACAGGCATAAGCAAGTTGTTGAGTATATGGATTCCCACCCACTAAAACAAAGTCATCCCTTAGCATTTGCTTTTCAGCAAATCTTTTCTCATCTATCTTGTATGACCAGGATGCCGAATAGGTATACAATACCTTTACATTATAACCGCTCTTTTTTAAAGCGCTGTATTCTTTTGCTACACGGGGATTAGCTGCAGGCTGCCCCGTTGTAACCACCAGGATATTTTTTTGGGCTTCATTAAACAGGCCAAGATATTGCCGGGCAATGGTAGATGCATCAAACCTGCGCTCAGCGGTTTGCCTACATACAGACCTGTCTATTTCTTTTAGCCTTTCAACCGCTCCAATCATTTCTTCCTTTGTAGCAACTTTGAACCCTGTTACATTTTCTTCCACCACTTCATCCACAGAGCCTCTTTTAAATGCCAGCACCGGTGTTCCACAAGCCATTGATTCAATCATTACAATACCAAAGGGTTCGTCCCATTCTATAGGAAATAACAAGGCTTTTGCATTTCCCAGCAAAGCATTCTTTTGTTCATCATTTACCTGGCCTACATAAATAATATTTGTATCGTCAATATATGGCTCGATACAAGTTTTAAAATACTCCTGCTCTTCGGGCAAGGGTGATATATTCCCGGCAATAATCAATTTGTTACCTGTAGCTTTTGCCACTTCTATGGCTGTATGGCAACCTTTTACCCTTTCTACACGCCCCAAAAAAATGAGGGGTGCATCTGCTGAAACCTCTTGTGTGAGCGTATACTTAGCAAACTCTATCGCATTATACACTACCTCCCACCTACCTACATTGTGTATCCTGCTATGCAGGTTCTTACTGCAGGCGGTAAAAACAAAATTCTTAGTGCCGATTTTTTCAATCCTTTCAATATTATGAGAATCTATCTCTCTTCCATAGGTCATTATCTTCTTTACCGGATGATGCAGTACAGGCAGCAGGTACGCTAACCTCCCAAAATTATGAATGAGATCATACTTGTTCTTGTGCTTCAATAAAAACAGCCATGCTTTGGGGAGCGATTTGAGGGCAGTGATTTTTTTAGGTGGAAAACCTTCCTTTCCCAGGGAATAAACCACGCAGCCATCTACATGAGAACCCTGGGTTACCAGCAGGTGAACCTGGTGCCCCAACTTTACATATTGACGGGCAAACATTTCTATCAGCCTTTCGTGCCCGCCATATCCCTTTGGAGGAACCAATATTCCAGGATCCATTATCATCAAGATCTTCATGGCGTGACGGACGTTAGGGCTTTTAAATATTCTTTATGCATTTGTTCAACCGCCTCATAAAAAGGCAATGGCTCTTTTATATTTTGCTTGCTTTTTACTAAAAGTGCGGGGTTAATAAATATCTTTTCTAGCGAGTCTTTCAAAGACTCGCTAGAACCTTCTTTAAATAAAAAACCATTCTTGTTATTTTCCACCTGTTCTGCAATGCCGCCGACCGCTGATCCAATCACCGGTATACCTGCAGCAAAAGCTTCCATTACCACCAGCCCTACCATTTCCTTAATGATCGTTGGAAAAACAAGCGCATCATGTCCTGCCAACACATCAATAACTTCCGATGGTTTCACTGCATCCTTAAATGAAATGCGGGTTTCGTTGTTTTCAGAAAGTTCCCTGCAAAACTGCATGTAATCTTGTTCTCCTACCTGGCCGTAAATAGTCAATGTCCAGTTGGTGTATTGCACCTGGTTAAGAGCATCCAGTAAAATATGTAATCCTTTTATCCTGCTTATCCTGCCAAGGTATACCAGTTTAATTATTGCGCTATCCTTATTTGTTTGTACTGAATGGAGCCTGGGCCGAAAAGGCAATGCTTTTTTCAACTGCACCATTTTTTCGGAAGGAGCTTGATTATCTCTGAGTACTTTAAAAAACCATTCGCTTAAAACAAAAACTTTTTCCGCATAATTGAATACTGTGTTTAACGCTTCCCGATGTTGCCAAATATAATGGGGATAGGAAATTAAGCTTTTAAGTCGTGCTCCCCATTTACCCCTGCCTCTAAGCGTTGCCCGTTTAAAAGGAAGGCCAGCCAGTGCAGCTGTTGCTGCAGCCACCAGCGGTACTCCCCGTTCTTTTAAAGTACATACAGCACATTTATACTCATTAATAACACCGTTGCATGGTATCTTATCAATAAAACGAAACTGGCCTGTTTTACAAACATATCCCGCCAAATGAAAAGTCATGAATAAAGGGATTTGCATTTTTTTTACCAATGCCATATGATGCAGTGTAATACCGTTGCTACCACTTATTTCATGAAAGTGCACCAGGTCTGGCTTTTCATCCAGCATTATTTGTTCAAACATCGGCAAGCCGTCCGGGTATGCCTCTCCCACAATCAGGCTTTTATCATTGTAAGAAGATTGTGGATACTCTATAACCCGGTAATCATTATACAGATACTGGCTTATTTCTTTTTTGTCAAATCCAGGTTTTACTACCACAGTTTCTGCTCCCAGCTTTTTCAGTTCAATGCATAATGCATCTACGTAAACTTCCGTTCCTCCTACACTACCAGGCAAAAAGTTTCTTAGGCAAAAAACAATTTTCAAAAAAGGTAGATTTTATTTCTAAACCGTAGTTGGGTTAAGCAGGATTATTGAGTCATTTGATAATAAATAGACCAAGCAAAAATCTCTTCCAACCCATGGTCTCTTTTATTAGTTTTATAACTTCAGAAAAATTTCCTGATGAAAATAAATACAAAAAAATTCTTCTTGCTTGCATTTTTCTAATCTTACGTAGTCCTATTGCAATATCTTGTTGATCAAGGGAACAATTTTTATCAGCCAAAATGCTGTTTTGGATTTTATACAAATATCTTCTGTAGGTTTTTGAATGTCCGGGATTCGAACTTTGGTTTCCTTCATGAACCCGATAAAAAAGGATACCATTTTTTACCCTAACAATAGGATATTTTAATGCACACTTCATATTGAATTCAAAATCCCCTATAAAATTTAGTCCAGAGAATCCACCCATCTCAAAAAAAATTTTACGATTATATATACTACCTGAAGGCCCAACCATCAAAAACCTGTTATTTATAAAGTACTCTTTTAACGCATCCTTTGAAGAGTATAGCACAGGCTCAGTTGTTTCATTATCATATATCCACATCATTCCGATTGCTGCTGACGGATATTTTTCCATAGCGAGTACTAAAGTTTCTAAACCATCGGGTTCTAGAATATCATCTGAATCTAGATACTTAAGATATTTACCCCTTGCATAGCTTGCTGCTTTATTCCTATTATTATAGTCTCCCAGATTCTGTGGGTTTACATGAAGAAATACCCGCTGATCCAAAGCACAATACTTTTCTGCTATAGATACAGTTGAATCTTTTGAGCAGTCATCAACAATAATCAATTCAAAATCTTTGAATGTGGATGCTAGAACGCTTTCAATTGCGTCAACAATAAAATCTTCTCTATTATAAGCAGTCATTAGAACACTTACTAGCGGACTTTTGGATTTATCATTTACATTATTCATCTTTTATGATTAACTACGTCTATTGCTTTAAAATTAAACTGGAGGCAGTCATGTAAACTTTTTGTTTCAAAACTCTCTTACAAAACTTGTGAAGAAATTTGGAATAAAAGGATGATCCAGCCTGCTGCCATATACTTTTTTAGGATACTTTTTTCGTTTTTTATCAGCAGTTGATACAAACACTTTCTCCTTTTCACTGGTGTTTGTGTGGGGATCAAAAAGTTGATTCGCTTTTTCAGACGCCGCATCACTTAACTTCTGTAGCATTACACGATCACTGCTTAACTGCATTATTCTTGCCGCATAGTCGTGCGGATTTTTTTTTTCGCAGTAGAACCCCGTTTCTCCGTTGATCAATAATTCCCCTGTAGCATTATTCCAGTTGGTTGCCAACGGAACAACCCCTGCCTTCATGGCCTCCACCAAACTGACAGGAAAGCCTTCATTTAAGGATGGGAGCAAAAAAATATCGTGTTCTCGAATCAACTGCAAAATAGCTGCATTCTCAAGCTGATCATAGGTATCAATATGATCTGCCTGTTTCATCAGTTTTTTTATTTCGGATGCCGCAATGCCAGTACCTACGATCGTCCAATGAACAGGAATGCCCGCTTTGATTAGTAATTCATTGATTAATGGCAATAGTTCAAACTGCTTATTGTGATCTAATAAGCTTCTTACACAAAAAAATATTTTCAACTGATTATTAGCTGCGCTTTTTTTTTTTTTTTTAGGCACAGGAAATCGGCGATAAAAAATACTGTCACTTTTACCAGGCAGCAACTTTTTTAGTTTGTCAAAAATAACCGGGCTTATCGCAATATAACTGTCTATAGCATCCTGGTGCTTACGAGCTAACTCGTAATAGTAATCATAATCACCGTGTACAATGTGAACAATTGGAAAGTCAAGACCAAGATTACTAGCCATACCAAGTTCTAACCAGTCATGCGCCACCAAAACAGTGTTTTGTTGTGGCAGTAAGTTCTTCAGTCGTTTACAGGTGTAATAGAAATTCCATTGTGGCCGATAATAAAAAACTTTTTCGGTAACAGCACCTTTTATATTTATGGGATGAAAATCTTTTGTTTCATTTTGATTGATGATATAGATCAGGGTATCACTCAGCGAGGCATTGTTGCTGAAGGTGATCAAATTATTAATCACTGAAAATACACCGCCTCCCCTTCCATTATTAAAATGAACGATATTCAGCATAAGGGAGGTAGTTATTTCGCATATTGCGTATAGCAATTAAGCAAGGAAGATAAATAATCCTTATTATTCATTTTATCTTTCAAACTTTTTCTTGCATTTGTGG
The DNA here is from genome assembly GCA_964505135.1 of uncultured Ferruginibacter sp. Classification (GTDB taxonomy): domain Bacteria; phylum Bacteroidota; class Bacteroidia; order Chitinophagales; family Chitinophagaceae; genus Ferruginibacter. The sequence continues at coordinate 2,830 of CAZDHQ010000131.1, read as the reverse complement.
CAAGGGCTTCACATTCATCTTCATCATCCAAAAGCCTATTGATCACTCTTGTTATTTGTTTTGGCTGCAATGGGTGAAACAGCCTACCCGTTTTTTTATCCGTTATAAGCTCCGGTATGCCACCACTATTTGAAGCAGCCACCGCAGCACCGGCTGCCATCGCTTCCAGCACCACGGTTGGATAATTTTCCCAAAGGCTCGGAAAAACGCATATGCGGCTTATCCCATAGATTTTTTTCAATTCAGCATTGTCTCATTTTCCCGTAAAAATTAATCGGTCACTAAAATGATGTAGGCGACTTTTCATATAATCCATCATGCTTCTTCCATTTTCTGTCTCATCCCTGCCAACAATATAAATGGTGCAGTCTGCATGGCTGCGTAAAATACCAGGTAGCGCTTCTGTTAAAGCACGCATGCCCTTTAGTATAGAAAGCTTGCCTATAAAACTTATTACTTTAGGACGGCCCTCTACCTGCAGGGAAAATAGTTCATCATTTATAGAAAAAGGATTGGGTACTACAGCAATTTTATCCGCCGGTATTTTCCAATAGCTAGCTGTCCATTTTTTTAAAGCCCGGGATGGCGATAACAAGGCATCTGCCATCATGCATATTTTATATTCTTCGTTACAGTGCCTGTTCTTATCGCTGAATGACCAATAGCCGAGGTCTATGCGACCTCTACTTAATGCTCCCAGTACAAACCTGGCTTTCTTTATAACAGGAAGGTAGGTATTAGACACATGGGTTATCAATACACCAGGTGTATGCATTTTTACTATCAGTGGTATACCGGGATATTTTTGCTTGATATGCAACGCACAGGCTCCTACTTCTGGGCTCTCCATTACCTGCACCGGTTTATTCTGAATAAAGGCGTCAAAAACAGGTACCACGGCCTTCCTGAACTCATCGTTGTTTTTTGCAGGAATCAAATAGTTGGTATAGCTATCACTATTTACAACCTGTAAATCATACAGGGAGGGAGCGGCAGAGAATATGGTAATCGAATGACCCTGGCGAGCCAACAGCAGTGCTAAATGATACATGTAAGATCCAATGCCGCCGGTAGCATTGGCAGGAGGAAATTCAAAACTTACGAGCAGGATATTCAATTACCGAGCCTTATTTTTTTTAATAGTTGCTTACCTGTTCTTTTCAATAAAGAATCTGCCTGCATTTTTACCAACTGTTTTCTCGTCCACCACTTCCATTCATGATCAAAACTGATACTATGTTTTTCCACAAGGTGCTGCATGCTTTTTTCAATCCTGCTTTCATTGTAACGCTCCGCTATTGCTTTTTTATCCGGAGCTGATTTCTGCACCTTATGCTCGTGAATTAATTCTAATTCTGGAACCTGCCGAACCTGCAAGGCCGTATTTGCACAAAGCGCCCTGATGGAAAATTCATAATCTTCAAAAGCAAAAAGCCGCTCATCAAAATTACCCAACTGTTCAATCAATCTCCTGTTAATTATTACACCACAGCAGGTGAAGTGATTGGTAACTACATCAGTAGACTCCTCCATAAAAACTACCCGGTCCTTTAGAACAAATTGATGCGGCGTTTGATAAGCATTGTCGTGTACATTAAATATCCTAGGACTAAAAGCGAGTGCCTCTGGGTAACGCTTAATATGCATACTCAATAACTCGGGCCAATTATCAACCTGTTTTACTTTTACATCATTGTCAACGATAAACATCCATTCATCTTTGCATTTATCTATCAGTATATTTCTGCCACCCGATGGACCAAGATTTATTTCGGAGTTAAAAAAGCTGATTTGGCTGCAATCTTTAAATGTATTTTTTAATTCGTTCCAGGCCATCTGCCCGCTGCCATTATTAAGTACGTATATATTTTCCTTTGAAGGCAAAAAGCTTTGTATACATTCAATCGTTTGAACTAGTTTATTGAAAAATATAATGAGTATACCGAAAGAAGTTTCCATTACAGCCGTTGCAAATATTAGTTTATACGCTTGTTATTAAGATAAAATCTCCGCATATTTTTCCATACAGCATCCCCCCAAATTTGATTGGCCATTATTCCATACCTGTAGATTTCTTTTAGAGAAAGCTTCAATTTAAAGTCCTGCAAATTTTGCATGATGTGATTAATTGCAATGCGATTAAACTTTTCTCTTTCATTGATATCTTGTATGGCAGTATGGAAAGTAGTTTTCTTCACCAGGGCTTGTAAAAACAAAAAATTTGCATGGATCTTCTGCCGGGCAAGGGTGGTATAGTTATTTGAAATATTCATGCTGCTCTGTCTCAAATACACATAATCTTTTTCGCTTGATACAATACCCTTATCCCATCCAATCAAAAACCACAATAAATCATCTGATCCCCAGGCCAGTGGTATATCATCAAATCCAACGGAATCAAATTTGCTTTTCCTGAAAATAAATTCTGCAATTGTACTGGGCCGGTAAAAAGACAACTTTTCAAGCAGGCTTTCAAACGACGATTGCCGTATAGGTAATGGTGGGTTCTCTTTAAAAATAGTTCCTTCTGCGTTGGTAAATCTTACATTAAAGCGAAACAAATCAAAATCATTTACTTTAAGATGTTGATAGAAAGATGCAACACAACCGGGATCTGCAAAATCATCATCAGGCAAAATCCAAATCCAATCTTCATTATTTATCATTGTTAAACATCGTTCCAAATGTTTAACTAATGAAATTTTTCCTAAATTACCAGTGAAATATTTATAAGTTATATCTAATCTGTGGGAAAATAAATTGACTATCTGATCTATCTCTAAATCCCCGGCATCATTCCCAATATAAACCTTAAATCTTTTATTTGATT
>CAZDHQ010000130.1:0-8827 GCA_964505135.1 uncultured Ferruginibacter sp. | reverse complement strand
CTTGTTTCACCGGTATAGGCGCCTGATTTTTTTGTGTAGCAATTTTGTGCTGCCACATAAAAACCGCTTTTACCTGCCAGTTTATTCTTTACTGTAGTTAAATAAGGAAATGGCACGCCCAGTACCACCTGGTGGTTTTCTTTTAAATTGATAGAGGCATTTAATAATTCATCCACCAGTGCTTCACCCTGCTGAAGCGTAAGATTCATTTTCCAGTTAGCTGCTGCTATTTGATTTCTCATCGTTGTTTTGTTTTATTGATAATAAATTGAATTCAGTATGTTTATTTCTGCCTCGGTAATTTGCTTGCCTTTTAGCTTTTTCCAGTTGTCAATGTCTTCCAGCGCTTTTTCCAGTATGTATTTTTCCTTGCCCCAGCTAAAGTCTTTGATATGTTTTGGAGGAAACCCTTTGTCGAAGATATTGCAGCAAACACCCGCTACTGTACCGGTATTGAATGAAGTATTAATGGCTGACCTGCTGTAATCACCCATAATCAAACCACACTTAAGCCCTACGGGTATAAAGTCTTTATGTTTTTGGCTCCAGGCCTTCACCATGGAAGCGGTATTTTTTATATTGGAATTAGATGTGCCTGCACCAAGATTGCACCATTCTCCCAAAACACTATCACCCAAATATCCATCATGTGCCTTATTACTATACCCCATCATGATTGAATTCTTTATTTCGCCTCCGGCGATGCACCAGGGACCAATGGTAGTGGCACCATAAACCTTCGTTCCCATTTTTAATAGGGCACCTTCGCCAATCGCAAACGGTCCACGAATCATACAGCCTTCCATCAGCTCGGCATTTTTGCCAATGTAAACCGGACCAGCAGAGGCATTAATGAAACAGTGCTCTACTTTGGCACCTTCTTCAAGAAAAATATTTTCTGGGTTTACCAACTTATTGGTTGCACTTATTGCTTGAGATTGCCTGTTAGCGGTGAGCAATTGAAAATCACTTCTAATAGCGGCATCATTGTTTTGAAAAATCTCCCAGGGATAATTGATGGAAATAAAATTTTCATTATGCCCGCCTGCAATTATAGCAGCGGCATTTTGTGGTGTAGGTAACAGGTTAGCTTTTACAGAAGCTTTACTGGCTGCAAGTGCCGGGATTTGTTTGCTAATAAGCATCCATTTTTCCCTGATGGTTAGGATACCTATCCTAATATCAGCAGCGCTCCTAGTAGCCGTAAGCGGATATAAGGTTTCCAGCAATCCTGTATCATCAAAGGAAATTAACATGCGGCCCCGAAATTACAAACTAAAAGTATACTGGTGAGTTGAATATAGCTAATAAAAAAGATCCCCCCGGGGAACCGGAGGGGACTTAAAGTATAGCCATGAAAAACAATCTTTATAATTATTTTGATTTTTTCTCGTAACGTTTTTTGAACTTGTCAATACGGCCTGCTGTATCTACCAATACATTCTTACCAGTATAAAAAGGGTGAGAAGTATTAGAAATTTCCAGCTTTATAACCGGGTATTCATTACCGTCTTCCCATTTAACCATTTCTTTAGACTCTGCAGTAGAGCGGCTTAAAAACTGGTAGCCATTACTCATATCTTTAAACACTACAAAGCGGTAACTTTTAGGATGCAAATCTTTTTTCATAAACTAAAATATTTTTATGCATGGATTTTGCCATGCTATTTTTAAAGAGTGCAAAAGTAAGCTTTTATTCTTACCGACCAAACCTAAAAATCATTGAAGACTTCCAAAGAACTTTCTATTAATAGACAAATTAAGGGAAAAACTGTTTAAACATTGAACCATTCATCCCCATTTTTTTAACATTTACCCCTAAGCTTTTGCAGTTATTAAAAAACTGTCAGCTTTTCATATTCACCGTTTGCAAGGCAATTCCCAGGTTCCAACCCCTTGAAGCCTGTATAACTTCCTGCAAATCATCTATTTTTTTAGCAGTTACCCTAATGATATCATCCATAATAGCAGCCTGCACTTTTAATCCACTATCCTTAATCAGTTTAACAATCTTCTTCGCATCTTCCTGCTTAATTCCGTTCCGAACGGGCACTTCCTTTTTTACAACTTTGCCGCTAGGATAGATTTCCTTGCTCAAATCATAAATTTCAGCGGCAAGGCCTTGCTTCATACTGCGGTTGATCATAAGATCAATGATCTGTTCCAGCTTCATATCGCTGTCTGCTTCCAGGGAAACCTTAAAATCTTTTTTGTTTAAGTCAATCACCACATGACTGTCTTTAAAATCATACCGGTTGGTGATTTCCTTTTTTACTGTATTGATGGCATTATCCAGTGTTTGCAAGTCAACTTTGCTGCTAAAATCAAATGAAGGCATGGCAATAATTTATTGATATGCACAAATATAAAAAACGCAGCTCAAATATGAACTGCGTTAATTGTAACCCTGACAATTTTAATTACCTCCGGTTTTTACACGGTTTTGTTCTTCATCAGCTCCCCCAATTTTGCGTTTAGGAGCAGCAGCTTTTCCTTTTCCAAAACGCCAGTTAAAACTCAAGCTTACCTGGCGGCTGTCTCTTTTTTGGCTAAACGTCATATCAATGTAAGAGTAATTGGCTGTTCCGTTAAATCGCTGTGTCCATAAAATATCTCTAAAGCCAAGTTTCAATGTACCTGTGTTCTTCAAAACTGCTTTGGAAATACCGCCGTTTAAAGCACCTACATTTCCAATCAGCATTACGCTTTCCAATCCTTTTGAACGAAAGAAACCACTCAGTTCCGCATTCCATCCTTTTCCAAGACTCCATTGAGAATTTACATTAGCCATAAAAAGATTGCTCTGCAGATCTACGTCAGCATTATTAATAAAACCCTTAAACCTGTTGTTACTAAAGTTGGCATACACATTAATTTTTAAAAACTTCTTTACAGGGATCAAGGTGGTAACTGTTACCCCATATTGACGACGGCTGGCAATATTGTTTTTTGTAATGAAGGTTTCTTTTTTCTCTTCATCCTGGTCAAACACATCATTGATTAAATCAGTAGTTTTTGAATAGTTAAGTGAAGTAGTAAAATTGCCTGCGTACGTATGGCTCAGTTCTATATTATGGCTAAACTGTGGGCGCAGATTGGTATTACCTGCCTGGTAGGTATACTTATCTAAGAAGAAATAGAATGGATTCATATCTGCGTAATCTGGGCGATCAATACGCCGGCCATAGTTTACCGAAAAATTATTCTTTGCATTCATCTCATAGCTCACATAGGCAGTTGGAAACAGTTGTGTATAGTTTCTCCTGAAGACTTGATTGGTGGTTACCTGGTTGCCTTTGGCAATGGTATTCTCTAATCTTAAGCCAGTTTGAACACTCCATTTTTTATTGATTTGCTTATTCAGGTTCACATACGCTGCCTTTATTTCTTCATCATAAACAAAATGATTGGTACGTCCATAGTCGGTAACTTTCTGTCCATTAATGAGGCTATCATATTGGGCATTGTTATCTGTTTTTACAAAGCTTGCTTTTACACCTGCTTCCAGCTTTGCATTTCCTTTCAGGGTTTGAGTATAATCAGCTTTAAGACTATAGATTTTTATGTCTGAAGGGATATTGCTCAATAAAGTATCACTTGGTGCATTGGGAACATGAGCATTATCAAAATAATGATTGTACAAACCCTGGCGGTTTTCCTGTAAGTAATGCATATAATCCGCATCAAAAGTCAGCTCCCTGCCTGTGCTGTCAAATACGTGGCGAAGGTTTAGATTGCTGCTAAAATTTTTCCATTTACCATCTACCTGCGTGGTAGCAAGTGTGCTGGATTCTGTAACAGCAGCGCTATTCTGCAGCAAGGTTGTGTTCGCATTTTTAAATTGTTCATTGTTTACAAAACCTGATACTACTGCGCCAATGGTTGTTTTTTTAGACAGTGTTATATCAGCACCCAGTTTCGCATTATTGGATGTGTTTCGATTGGTGAAATTGGATTGCTGATCAAAAATGGAAAGCAGTTGTTTTGAATCTTTATCTCTAAAACGTCTTACAATGTCAAGTTGCTGATCATTCTTATTCAGCCAATAATTATAGCTACCAAAAAGGTTCACGCTTTTTGTACGGTAATTCAAATTGATACTTTGATTGGTACGGGCATATTTGCCCTGTGTGTAAGAGCTGCTGATATTTCCATTATATCCAAGTATTTTATTCTTTTTGGTTTTGATATTGATAACACCTGCATTACCCGCTGCATCGTATTTTGCCGAAGGGTTTGTCATAATTTCAATTTGATCCAGTTGCGCAGAGGTCATACTCTTTAGCAGGTTAGCAAGATCTGCTCCTGATAAATAGCTTGGTTTTCCATCTATAAATACTTTTACGCCCTGCTTACCTTTCAGGCTGATATTACCATCCTTATCTACTGTAATGCCAGGTGATTTTTCCAACACATCCATTGCAGAAGAGCCCACATTCGACACTGATGCATCCACGTTCACAATAGTTCTGTCTGCTTTTCTTTCAATCATGGGACGTTTGGTTTCTACCACCACTTCTTTCAGACTTTGCGTAACCGGCAGTATCTGTAAAGTGCCGGCATCATGAATGGCATGAGCAGCAGAAATAGAAAAAGGAGCGCTGTAGACCCTGCTATGCCCAAGCGAAGTAGCGCTGATTAGGTAATAACCGTCCTGCACGTTCTCAAACAAGAAATTACCTTCCTTATCGGCAATGGCAGATTTTGCAAGGCTGCTGTCTTTTGAATAAAGGAGAGAAATGGTGGCAGCATCAATAATTTTTTGATTACCACCATCTTTAATAGTGCCAGTTACTTTACCAGCAGTTTGTGAATAAGCAGAAATACCCGTAAATGCTGCAAGCAGCAGGCTAAATAATTGTTTCATGGCTATACTTTGTTTTGAATTGTACATAGCAAAAGTAGGTACTTTGCAATACAAGGTATATTGGTTTACATAAGCGGTTTAAATCTTTGTTAATTGGCTTAAGTTGAAAATTAATTCCGCTGGAATGCCCTGGCCCTGGCAAGAAGAATGAATGCAATGCCGCAGATCACTAAAACGGTTGAAATGACCTGAGCCTGGGAAGGATGAAATCCAAAGATGCTATACGTATTATTTACTCTAATCCGCTCGATAAGAAACCGTTCGGCGCCATTCATAGCAAGATAAATACCCGTCATCATACCGGCTGGTTTTATTTGGCGCCGGAAGGCCCATAGTATACCAAACAAGATGCTGCACATAATTGTCTCGTATAAGGGTGTAGGAAATACAGGAACAGGCAAGGCCCTATTATGCTCATCGGTAATGCCCTCAATCTTAAAACCGTCCTTGTTTACATTCTGCGGATAACTGTAAGCAAAAAACCAGGTAGGTAAAAAGGAAGGCGCTTTTAGTGATTTATGTGGGATGTTTTGTATGTCGTCGCTTTTCCTGTCAGTTACAATGACTGGAGCAACCGTGCCAGGATCCAGGACTTCACCATGTAGAAAATAATTTTTGTAACGCTCCACCTGCAAATCATATTCTGAATGGCTTGCCTCAATTACTTTTCCTTTTGCATCAGTTATATATGCACTATTGTAGATACCCCAGTCACCATCACCTGCCACCTGGCAACCAATACGGCCTACTGCATAGGCAATCATTAAAGCAGGTGCAATGGCATCAGCCAAATGAATCAGTTTGATATTTTTTTTGTAGCCATATACAGAAATTGCAATAGTAGCCAATATCAAGCCTCCGTAAAAAGTAAGCCCCCCTGCGGAAAAAATCCGCTCCATTGGATGGGCAACAAAATCATCCCAGTTTTCAAAATTATCAAAGAGTTTGGCGCCTATAATACCAAATACCAAACCTATGATAATAATATCGCCTGCTCTGTCATGCGGCCATATCCGTACAGATCTTTCTTCCGGCGTTTTCAATTTTTGCTTGTCTTTCTCCCTCCACTTCATAAAAGCCAGCACCAATCCCACTGCTACACCAGCCGCTAAATTTCCCTGGGAAGAAAAAATGTATTCCTGAGGAGACATGTCTGCAGGCTTGTTAAAAAACAAACCAACCAATTTATAAGCAAATAGAAAACCCGTGAGAAAATTGATGATCAAATCAATAATGGATGCAGGTTTCCCCACTGTTATGTATTCTTCTCTTGGAAAAAGCAATCCCTGCTTTTCTTTTCGTTTCAACTCACTGGTCATAACCAATGCCGCTACAATAAAGCTGATTGCCACCATTAAACCGAATGTGTTCAAAAAGCTTAAAGCCTTCCATTCCACACCAAACCAATCCTTAAAAACGTAGTATAAATTGGGATACATAACTAACAGGAAAAATTAAAGTGCTGCAATATATTCATAATACTGCAATAAAACAGTTCCATCAAAAGCACAAATCCCGTAGTGCTTAACTACGGGATCTTATCTAACCCTGAATCAAAAATTAATTGCAATATTGCTCAAATGCACCCATCAGGTTTTGAGCAATCATTTGTGCACTGCGGCCTTCAATGTTATGACGTTCGATAAAATGAACCAATTCTCCATCTTTAAATAAAGCAATAGACGGAGATGATGGAGGATAAGGCAACAGGTGCTCCCTGATTTTTTTTACCGCATCTACATCAAAACCTGCAAAGCTGGTAGTAAGATGATCTGGCTTTTTTTCACTGTGGTGAACAGCCAATAATACACCCGGGCGGGCAGTACCTGCGCTGCAACCACACACTGAATTAATGACTACCAATGTGGTACCTTTTTCATTCAACTTTTGTTCAACATCAGAAGCAGTTAACATCTCGGTAAAGCCATTTTCAGTTAACTCTTCTTTCATTGGTATTACGATCTCTGCTGGATACATAGTGTAATTATTTTTTTGTTTGGATTGCGAAATTACAAACTAAGCAACATAAAAAACAATACTAACGTGCCCTGCTGTTTACACAATAAGGAAATAGTTTTTGCGACACATTGACACTACCAAAGGCCTACATAAGTCATTGTGGCGCAATCCTGTTATAAAATACGTCAAATAGTGCCCAAAAATTGGTTGGAATACTATTTGAAAACTATTGATTAAACAACAGCATTCAAAAACTAAAAAAATTAATAGCTATGACACTCGTAAAAGTAAACAATCCAATCGCCAAAGGTTTTGACGGATTCTTTAATGAATTCCTTAATGAATTTCCAGCAACATTCGGCAAAACAGTAAGAGAAGATGTATTCGGTTTTCCTCCAGTAAACATCAAAGAGGGAAAAGAATCCTACCATCTTGAGGTTGCGGTTCCAGGAATGGAAAAATCAGATTTCAACATTAAGCTGGAACAAAATATTCTAACCATCAGTGCTGAAAAGAAAGAAGAAGTGAAAAATGAAGATGAAAAACAAATAAGAAAAGAATTCAGCTACAGGGCTTTTAAACGCAGCTTTACAATTGACGAAAAAATTGATGCTTCCAACATTGCCGCTAAATATGAAAACGGCATATTGAAAGTAGAATTACCTAAGAAAGAAGAATTGAAACAATTACCAAAAGAAATTACAGTTTCCTAAAACTGTATTGAGGTATAGAGTTGGTTTTGATAAATGTCAGCCCTGTTTTTACAGGGCTGTTTTAATTACAGAAAATCCTGCCTTTTACAGCAGGATTTATCAAATCAGTTTATATAAAAAATTAAGCAACTGCTTTATTCACCAGCGCAGCAGCTTCACTCAATAAAATCGCACTTTGCACTTTTAAGCCGCTTTCGTCAATCAATTGCTTAGCTACATCTGCATTGGTTCCCTGCAAACGCACTATAATTGGTATTTCAATATTACCAATAGATTTATATGCATCAATTACACCCTGAGCAACCCTATCGCAGCGAACAATACCGCCAAAGATATTGATCAAGATGGCTTTTACTTTTGGATCTTTTAAAATGATGCGGAAACCTGCTTCCACCGTTTGAGCATTAGCAGTACCGCCTACATCCAAAAAGTTTGCTGGCTCACCACCACTCAATTTGATCATATCCATAGTAGCCATAGCCAAACCAGCACCATTCACCATACAACCTACATTGCCATCCAGTTTCACAAAATTCAAATTGTATTTACCAGCTTCCACTTCTGTAGGATCTTCTTCAGATAAATCTCTCAACACTGCAATATCCGGGTGACGGATTAATGCATTGTCATCAATATTCATCTTACAGTCAACAGCAATGATTTTATCATCACTGGTTTTAAACAGCGGGTTAATTTCCAGCATACCACAGTCTAAACCAACATAAGCATTGTACAAGTTAGTTACAAACTTTACGCAGTTTTTAAATGCAGCTCCTGTTAATCCAAGATTGAAAGCAATCTTTCTTGCCTGGAAAGCTTCTAAACCACCTCCCGGGTAAACCCATTCTTTAAATATTTTCTCCGGTGTATCATGTGCCACGTCTTCTATGTTCATACCGCCTTCGGTGCTGTACATGATTACATTTTGACCTTTAGAACGATCCAATAAAATCGAGAGGTAATATTCTTTCACAGGGCTTGGACCTTCATAATACACATCCTGGGCCACCAAAACTTTATGAACGATTTTTCCAGCAGGGCCCGTTTGAACAGTAACCAATGTACCACCGATAATATTTTGAGCAATGCGTTTTACATCTTCAGCACTTTTTCCCACTGCAACACCACGCTGGTCTGTACCTACGATTGTTCCTTTTCCACGGCCACCGGCATGTATCTGTGCTTTTACAACTGCAAACTTGCTTCCATATTCGCTGTGTATCTGCCTGTATGCATCTTCTGCTTCTGTTGCGGTATTGCAGGCTATACCTTCCTGCACCGGCACGTT
>CAZDHQ010000129.1:0-8870 GCA_964505135.1 uncultured Ferruginibacter sp. | reverse complement strand
CCAAACTGGGTATGTTTGAAGGAAATTTGGCGGAAGGAGAACTGGAAATAGGGCAGGTGAGTGCCTTAATAAAAGAAATAAAACCCGCCGCTGCCATCGTAAATGAAATCTGGAACGAATACAGTGCTGTATTAAAAGACATTTGCTTATAGCCAGCTTAAATAATTTTTCCAAAAAACGGAAAATTCCTAAAATAAATCCAGCCTTCTGGCGTTTTACAGTTCAGGCATTTAGTTTATTGACAGCATTGCCACATTACCAACGGCGCTTTACACTAAGCGTTGATTCCAAACAAACAATGCTGATAACTAAATACATTACCAGTAACATGCGGAATATCCAGCTTAATATGTTGAAAAACCTCTCGTTGGCTTTGTGCGTTCTGTTGTTTTTTGCCACAGCAGCTTATGCTCAGCCCACTCCACAGCAATTAAGCGAACTGATTCCTGCTGGAGTAAATCCCACTCAAATGTCTAAGTCTGCCTTTGAGAATTTTTTCAAAGACAATAATCAAAAAAGTACTACAGGTATCGATAAAAACAGGGAAACTACCGAGGTAAAAAATAAACAGCAAACTACTGTTCAAAATTCCATTGCCAAGGACAGTACTTTAGAGGATAACATTAAGCGTAGATATTATCGCCCGGATGAAACATATGGGGCCAATGTTTTCCAAAACATGGCCATGAATGATGTATCCGAATTGTCTATTCCACCCTTGGATTATCCAATAGGCGTAGGTGATCATATTGTAGTATCGCTGTGGGGCGGTGGAGATTACCAGGAAGATTATGTGGTGGCAAGAGATGGCGCTATTTTCCCTTCAGGTCTTGGTAAAATAACCGTTCAGGGCCTCACTTTTGAGAATGCACAAAAACTAATTTATGCAAGGTTCAGCGGTGCAGTACCGCAGGGCACTAACATTCAAATAACACTCGGACAGCCACGAACCATCAATGTAAACGTTGTTGGTGAAGTGGCTAATCCGGGGCCAAAACTCATTTCTGCATTTTCCAATGCTTATAATGCCATTGGCCTTGCAGGCGGCATTACTGATTATGGTAACCTGAGAGAAATACAGGTAAAAAGAAATGGAAGCGTGATTGAAGTGCTGGATGTATACAAGTATTTGCATAATGGTGATGTTGGTAAAAGAGTATACCTGCAGAACAATGATTTTGTAGTAGTAACATTTGCAGAAAAAAAAGTATTGGCAACAGGCCAGTTTAAAAGGCCTATGTATTACCAGTTAAAAAAAGACGAAGGTGTAAAAGCGCTATTGCAGTATTCCGGCGGTTTTACTGCTGATGCGTTTTCGTCATCAGTAAAAGTGATAAGATCAGAGAATGAAAAGCAGGTAATTCATGATGTAAATGCTACTGCCATTGTAAAAATGCAGGGCCAGGATTTTGACTTGCAGGATGGCGATATAGTAAGAGCAGATCTTATTAAGCCAGGCATTGTAAACAAAGTGGAATTAAATGGCGCTGTAGCGTACCCTGGCATTTATGAAATAAGGCCCAACGATCGGCTGTTTGATTTAATCAACAGGGCAGGAGGTATTACTACACACACTTATCTTCCACGAGCTTATATTTTTCGGGGTGCTGGTGATTCCACCAATATCAAGTCAGATAAGCTGGAGATTAATCTTACTGATTTTGGCAAAGACAATTTTTCAAGTATCAATAATGTTTTGCTGCAGGCCAATGATGTGGTGCAATTATTTTCTACTACTGAATTTAATGATGAACAGTACGTGTTTATTGATGGGGAAATTAGAAAAGGGGGTAAAGTAAAAAAATATGGAGGGATGACGCTGCAGGATTTGATCTATTTATCCGGCGGCCTAAAACCTTCGGCTGAATTTGGCAGGTTGGAAATAGCCAGCGTGGTAGATATTGATTCTGCAAAGCAGGGATTTAAACCAACAAGAACCATTGTAAAATCTTACAGCATATCTTCTAACCTGGAGCTGGATACTGCAGCAGCCAGGGTTGTATTAAAGCCTTTTGACCAGGTGCATGTGAGAAGAAATCCCAGTTTCGCATTGCAGGAAAATGTGCAGGTGCTTGGATTGGTAAAATACCAGGGAAATTATCCTAGACTGGATAAATATGAAAGACTATCCTCTTACATTGAAAGAGCCGGGGGTTTACTGGACAATGCCAATCTCTCCGGGGCAATCTTGTACCGCAGGAAAAATCAATTCTTAAAGGATAATATTGGCCAAGCTGCTGACTCTTTCCAGGAAAAAAACTTAGCCGAGCCCGTTAGTATAGATTTGTACAATGCACTTAATAATAAAGGTTCCAAGTACGACATCGTATTGCAGGAAAATGATATCATCTATATCCCTGAAGTTAATCCATTTGTAACGGTCAGAGGCAAAGTGCAATCACCGCTTAAAATTGCTTTTGACAAAGATCATCCTGGTCTTTCCTACTATATAGATAAGGCCGGTGGCTATGGTATCAGGCCCTGGCGTAAGCGTGTATTTGTTACCTATGCAAATGGTAGAAATAAACGCACAAAGAATTTATTCTTTATTCATTTTTACCCCAAAGTGGAAGAGGGCTGTACCATTACGGTGCCTGAAAGGCCGGAAGGTAAAGACATCAGTGGCAGTTTGGTACAGGCAGTTACAGCGATGGTGCCTATTGCAATTACTTATCTTTTATTAAGAAAATAAACAGTGACAAGCCAGGAATTTATAAGAGAAAGTTTTTTACGGCTACAGAAAAAAAAGCTGCTGGTGATAGCAGGTGGTTTAGTTTTTTTGTTGCTTGGTTTGGTTTATGCGCTAAATAAAAGACCTGTTTACACTGCAAAAGCCACTGTATTTCCGCTCACTTCTGCTAATACAGAGAATGCAGGAACCACTGCCATGCTTAGTAATATTCTTGGCATAAGCGGCGCACCCAATTCATTCTCTTCGGAAGCAGTTATTAGTATTGTGGAACTTGCTAACAGCCGCAGTATAAGAGAAGCCGTTGCCGCCACCAGGTTGCCTCAGTTTGGTAATAAGACCATCGCAGAATTATTGCTGAACGATATTAATGAGCATAGATCATTCTGGTCAAAGGAATTAAAAATACCTTCAGACAGTGTTGAGCTTGCAATTACAGGAGGCGACCTTTTGCTGCCAGACATCAGCAGCAGGATGAGTAAGAATGGTGTAATGGAACTATATTATTCCAATGCTAAACGAGAGTTGGTTACACCAGTCTCCAATGTGATCATTAGTAAACTAAGCCAGTTTTATATTGATTTAAAAAGACGTAAGGCTTTAGACGATTATAACTTCACTGTTGCAAAAATTGATTCCATGCAGCAGCAGGTAAACAGTGTGGACAGATCAGCCATTAACCTGCAAAAAAGAACCATGTTCACTTCTCCTGCTGTGCTTGAATACAGCTTGCCTAAAGAAAATATATCGGTGGAAAAATCAAGGATGCTGCAGCAGTTAAACATATATATGAATAACCGTGATGAAGCAGCCTGGAGACTTCAGAAAAACACACCTGTAATTGCAGTATTAGATAAACCTACCGAGCCATTTGATAAGGAAGCACCATCAAAAATTATTTTGTCTTTGATTGGCCTTATAATTGGAACTGTATTAGTGAGTGGATCGCTGCTTTCCGGTTTATTAATTCGCTACATCAAAAGCGAAATTCGCAAGAGCATTTTTTCTTAAAACTATATTGTTACTCGACCTGGATTCGAACCAGGACTAGCAGAGTCAGAATCTGATGTGCTACCGTTACACTATCGAGCAATTATACAAGAACTGGTGACCCCGGAGAGACTCGAACTCTCGGCCCGCTGATTAAGAGTCAGCTGCTCTACCAACTGAGCTACGGAGTCAGCACTTCGGGCTGCAAATTTACTAACCCAATTGCTTACAATCCCAATGTAATTAAGCTTTATTTTTTTGTCAGGAAACTTTCGGGATCTTTTAAAAATTCGTCCTTGCATTCTTTTGAACAGAAGCCATACACTTTGTCTTTGTAATGAGTAGTGTCTTCTATCCCTGCTGACAACGGCATATTGCAGGCCGGATCTTTTGTAAGCGCAAACTGAACGTTTGTAAACATTTCTTTTTTGCTTGCACTGCTGTCCATATGCATTGACATGTCTGCAGTTTTGCTGGTATCGGATGTTGTATTTTTTTCAGCGCCACCACCACAGGAAGTCAGAACGAGTGCAGCAATAACTGCTGCAGAAAATTTAATAAACATGGTAATTGATTTTATGATTACGATTTTCTAAATGCCCACTTAAACATTTCTTTCCACGAAGCTTTTTTGCCATACATTAAAATGCCGGTACGATAAATTTTACCAGCCAGCCAGGTAGTGAAAAGAAATCCTGCAATCAGCAGTGCCATTGAAGCAGCAAGCTGGTACCACGGAACGCCACTTGGTATCCTGCTCATCATTACTATAGGCGAAGTAAAAGGGATGATGCTTGCCCATACCATTACAGGGCTGTCTGGTGTATTCAGATTGCTCGTCATGATAATGAAACCAAAAATGATGGGCATTGTTATAGGCAACATTAGTGATTGAGCTTCTTGTGGATCCTCATTTATTACACTGCCAATTGCGGCAAATAAGGAGGCATAAAAAAGATAACCGCCTAAAAAATAAAAAATAAAAAAGCTTAGGATCATTACCCAGTTAACACTACCAAAGGCATGTGCAATGCCGTCAAATTTTGAATTGGCCATCATGCCTGCACTTCCCGGCATTGATTTATTTGCTTCGTTTGCCTGCTGTATTACTTCATGGGGTAAAAATGCACCAGCTACTGACGATAATGCAAAAATCAAAATGATCCAAAGAATAAACTGCGTAAGACCAACTCCTGCAATACCCAGAATTTTTCCCATCATCAGCTGAAATGGTTTCACACTGCTTACCATTACTTCCGCAATACGGTTGGTTTTTTCTTCCATTACACCTCTCATTACCATAGCGCCAAATATGAACATGGTAATGTAAATTAAAATGCCGCTTGTAAAGCCCACGCCGTAGTTTACTTCAGCGTTTACCTGCTCTGAACCACCTTTTTCATTTGCCAGCCTGTTTTCAATGGTAAATGCATTGGAAGCCTGCTTGCTGATGCTGTCTAAAATCTCTTTCCGAATTCCTTTTTGCTGTAGCTGGTATTTTTCATAGGCTTTATCAAGTTGTTCTTCTATTCCTGATTTTGCGTCTATCCCTAACTGTTTGGCTGAGTATATTACAAACTGGCCAACTGAGGAATCATTGTTTAGGTTCAGTACCGCATCATAGCCTTTGTTTTTAAAATTGCTACTGTCAATGCCAGTGGTAAAGTCAAACAATAATTTACTGGAGTCACTAACCAGGTTATTTTTAAAATAGCCGGGATCATTTACCACAGCAATTTTCTTTTGTTTGTCTTTGGATGTCATTGCAAAAAATGCACTCCCAAAAATGAAGAGGATCATTACAATGGGTAATAAAAAAGTTGACAATAAAAATGTCTTGTTCTTTACCCGGGTAACATATTCTCTTTTTAATATCAACCAAACTTTATTCATATCAAAAACTTGAAACTTATTTTTTGTATTCTGCTCTTACACCTGTTGAAATTGTCTTGCTTCAGGAGTTCCCTCTACCAGTCTAATAAATATTTCATTTAATGAAGGCAATACTTCCCGGAAAGAGCTTACAGGAATATTTTGGTTTATAAAAAACTTAAGTACATCATTGGTAGTACTATCGTGTTGCAGTTTTATCAGTAGTTTATCAGGCTGGTGTTTGATCACCTCAAAGATGTAGGTCATCAGGTTATGGGCATCTGCCTTCACTCCTATTTCAAAAATATTTTCTTTAAACTGGTTTTTTATTTCACCTACAGTTCCGTCAAGGATTTTCTTTCCTTTATTCACCAGCACAATATGATCACAAATTTCTTCTACTTCTCCCATCCGGTGTGTGCTAAAAATAATAGTGCTTCCTTTTAGCGCCAGCTTATAAATTTCTTCTTTTATCAGGTTGGCATTTACAGGATCAAGGCCGCTAAAAGGTTCATCCAGTATGATGAGTTTGGGCTCATGTAAAACGGTAGTAACAAACTGCAGTTTTTGCCCCATGCCTTTGCTCAGGTCTTCAAACTTTTTATTCCACCAGCTTTGCATGCCGAATTTTATAAACCACTCTTTTACTTTTTCCGTGGCTTCGGCCTTGCTGAGTCCTTTTAGTTGCGCAAGGTAGAGTGCCTGATCGCCAATCTTCATTTTTTTGTACAGGCCTTTTTCTTCAGGCATATATCCTATTTGCCTTACGTCATTTATTGGGTCAAACTTTTTTCCATTTAAAATGATTTCGCCTTCGTCAGGATAAAAAATCCCGGTAATCATCCTGAGCAAAGTGGTTTTACCGGCACCATTGGGGCCCAGTAATCCAAATATGCTTCCCTGCTTTATTTCAAAGCTAATATCATCAACTGCTTTTTGGGTGGCAAAATATTTTTTAAGGTGCTGCAGTTCTAATATATTCATTGGTATTACTTTTTTGGTGCAAATGCATGCTTTCATTTGCCGCCGTGAAATTACTCTGTTATTTGTTTCTGATTTTATTTTTTATACCTGCGGCACATGGCCGTGATATCTTAGCTGTTAGAAATACTTTGGTTCACCTGCCTGGCTACCCGTTCTCCATCCATAGCAGCGCTTACAATTCCACCAGCATATCCTGCACCTTCACCACAGGGGTATAAATTCTTTATTTGGGGATGAGTAAGGGTTTCACTATCACGGGGAATACGAACAGGGGATGAAGTTCTGCTTTCAGTAGCTACCACCACCGCTTCGTTGGTAAAATATCCTTTCATCTTTTTTCCAAATTCCCGGAAGCCCCTGGCGAGTCTTTCATAGATAAATGTTGGTAAAACTTCATTAAGCGACACAGCATGCAGTCCAGGTTGGTAACTGCAAACCGGCAGGGTTGAAGATGGTTTCCTGTTGCTAAAATCTACCATTCGCTGGGCTGGGGCCTTTAGATTGCCACCGCCCGTTACAAAGCATCGCTGCTCTACCATTTGCTGAAAATACATCATCAGTAAGGGACTATTCTCAAGGTCAGATACTTGGAATCCAGCACCGCCTAAATCCTCAACACTTTTCAACTTCTTCAACTCTTTCAACGCATCTTCCACATCCACGGCCACCACCATACCGCTATTTGCAAATGGATTATTTCTTTTGCTGGGGCTCCAGCCATTTACTACCAACTCACCCGGAGCTGTAGATGCAGGAGCAATGATACCGCCTGGGCACATGCAAAAAGAAAACACACCTCTTTCATTTACCTGCTGTACCAGCGAATAAGAAGCAGGCGGTAAATACTCACCCCTGCTGTCACAGTGGTATTGTATACTATCAATTAATTGCTGGGGATGCTCCACTCTTACACCAAGGGCAAAGGGCTTGGCTTCAATCAAAATGTTTCTTTGATGCAGCAACTCAAATATATCTCTTGCAGAATGACCTGTTGCCAATATCACGGCATCAGCATTAAAGCTATCACCACTTGCAGTTGTAACTCCTTTTATCTTGTTTGTTGCAATGATAAAATCAATTACTTTTTGGTTGAATAAAAACTGTCCACCACAGTCAGTAATTAATTGCCGCATGGCGGTGATGATATGTGGTAATTTGTTAGTGCCAATATGGGGGTGAGCTTCGAATAAAATTTTTTCCTCAGCACCAAAATGCACAAAGAGGTTTAGTATACGGTCTATATCGCCACGCTTGTTGCTTCTTGTATATAATTTGCCATCACTATAAGTGCCGGCACCGCCTTCACCAAAGCAATAGTTGCTTTCCGGATTTACAATGCCTTCTTTATTCAGTGCAGCCAAATCACGTCTTCTTGACCGAACATCTTTTCCTCTTTCCAGTATGATTGGTTGAATGCCGAGCTCTATCAATTGCAAGGCGGCAAATAAACCTGCAGGTCCGGCACCAATGATGATTACTTTTTTATCAGCCCTATTGACCTCTTTAAAATTGAATTGCTGCAGTTTCCGCTGCTGAAAGGGTTCATCAATAAATGCATTTACGGTTAGGTTGATCCAGGTTGTTTTACTCCTGGCATCAATCGATTTTTTTTGCAGGTGAAAACCGGTGATAGCAGTATATTTTTTACCGGTAGTTTTTGCGATGCAATTTTTTATTGCATCATCATTGGCCGCTTCTGAAGGCAGCAGGCGGAGTGATATTTTTTGTTGCATGTGTATGCCGGATATTTATTCCGGAATTTTACATTGGGCAATTCTTAAGTTAAGTACTGTTATCAGATTAAAACGGCAAATCATCCACCGCATCAGGAGATGTAGCAGAGAAAGTATCTAAAGGCTCCATATAATCGTTGTCAATCATTGGCTTGTTGTCACCTGCTGCTGGTTGCAACACCTGCTCTATTCTCCATGCATCTAAATTGGTAATGTAATTCACCTTACCATCTTTTTCCCACTTGGAACCTTTGATATTGAAATGCACTTTTATTTCATCACCAACATTTACACGGTCAACAATGCTGGTTTTATCCTGCACTGATTGAAATTTCACATAATTGGTTACTGTTCTCCCACCAATATCATCAGACTTTTCTACTACAAATTCTCTTGTTTTAAAGGTAGCTGTGCGCTGCACTTCATCATATTTGGCAACCAGTTTGCCGGTTAATTCATAACTCATATCATTGGTTTATGGCCGTAAAAATAAACTTATTTACCAATAAAAATTTACTGCTCTTTTTTTCAAGTAGAGAGAGTAAAATTGGCTACCTTCCTTGCTGCGTATTAACCATCTTTCACATGCGGAACTTTTTTTA
>CAZDHQ010000128.1:7219-8890 GCA_964505135.1 uncultured Ferruginibacter sp. | reverse complement strand
TCTGTGCAGAAAGCAGTAAGAGATCAACTGGAAGGCATTCCTGTTACTGCACTGTATTACGGCATTGCCTGGTTCAGTACTTTACTTACTATCGTGTTACTCACTATTGGCTTATGGAATGCTGATTTGGCAAAAAGTGAAAAAGGATTTTATGCCATGTCGTTTGTATTGAGTGTTTTTGCTGCTGTAGTGGTACAAAAAAATACAAGGGATATAAAGGCGGCGCAAAAGATGGAGCAGCCGTTTTAAATTTACACACAGATAATTTTACAACCTATAAGGAGCTATAAGACCTTATAGGTTTTTTATTAATACGCATATATTGAATTTGAATAAATCTTATTTTACAGGACAAACTCATTCCAATAAAGCTGAGCCTGCCTCCTGTTTATGACTGCCACTCAAATCCTATTCATTATCCTTGGGTATTTTTCTTTGTTGATGACCGTATCTCACTTCACTTCAAGAAGAAATAAAGACACTACTTTTTTTGATGGCAATAAAGAATCTCCCTGGATGCTGGTGGCTTTTGGCATGATTGGGTCAGGTATTTCTGCTGTTTCGCTTGTGTCCATTCCTGGTGATGTTGGTAACAACAATTCATATTTCTTTCAATTCATACTTGGCACTATAGCAGGCAATGTGTTTATTGCTTTTATTTTGATACCGATCTATTTTAAACTAAGAGTTGTATCGGTGTATGAATTCTTAAAAGTACGTTTTGGAAATGCCTCATATAAAACAGGCTCACTGTTTTTTCTGGTATCGCAAAGTTTTGGTGCTGCACTTCGCTTGCTGTTGTCCATTCATATTTTGCAAAATGCTTTCTTTAACGCTTTGAATATTCCTTATTGGCTTACCATCATCATCGTACTAATTCTAATCTGGTTATATACTCATCAATCAGGTATTAAAACAATTGTGTGGACGGATGCGCTGCAATCACTTTTCTTAATTACAGTTATTATAGTTTCCATCATTACCATCAAAAACTCGCTGGGCTTTTCTTTTAGCGAATTACTTCATACCGTTGTTAGCCAGCCAAGTTCAAAACTCTTCGACTGGAATCCGCAATCAGGCACTAATTTTTTCAAACAATTCATTTCCGGTTTTTTAATTACAGTAGCATTGGTTGGTTTAGATCAAAGCATGATGCAAAAGACACTTACTGTTGCCAAAGAAAAAGACGCTCAAAAAAATGTACTGAGTTTTGGTTTCTTTATTGCAATTGCCCAAACCCTTTTTCTCGGCCTGGGTGTACTAATGTTTTTGTATGCAGAAAGCAATAATATTTCTTTATCAACCGCCAATGGAAAATTTACCAATACAGATGAAGTATATCCCATGCTTACACTTCATTATTTTGGATCAGTAGGAACCATTGCGTTTTTGATTGCTGTAATAGCATCCACCTTTGCCAGCATTGATGCCTGTATCACAGCACTAACCACTTCTTTTAGTTATGATTTTTTAGACATGGAAAATATTCCGGCAGAAAAAAAGAAAAGCGTAAAAAACAAAGTGCTGCTTGGAGTGAATATCGTGATGTTTATTATTGTGATGGCATTCTGGAATAGCGAGGGCGCCATCATCACTACCATTTTTAAAATTGCAGGTTATACGTATGGACCACTGCTGGGGTTATTCCTGCTGGGGCTTTTTTCAAAAGTG
>CAZDHQ010000128.1:0-7209 GCA_964505135.1 uncultured Ferruginibacter sp. | reverse complement strand
GTGAATGTAAAAGGCAAATGGGTTCCTGTTGCATCCATCGCTGCTGCCATCATAACGTATGTTTTAAATGATGTGCTGGCAAATCAACTGGCTTTTGATGTGGGATTTATGAATATTTTTATCAATGCCGCATTAACTATTCTTTTTCTTTTATTGATAAAAACGAAAATCAATAATGCCACAAAAAGCTTATAAAATATTTCAAACAAACGATCCGGCATATTTTAGCCGGGGAGCTGCAATGATGGTATCCACTGATCCATGGATTACATTGGGCATGGATTACAACAACTGCCTGGCTGCTTTTGATGGCACATGCAAGGAAATATATGTGCTGGAAGTGGAAGCTGCGATGGCAGGCTTTATCATACTGCAGGTGTGCGGTACGTTCAACGGTTACGTACAAACGATTTGTATTGATGAAAAATATCGAAACCGGGGAATGGGAAAAATCCTGGTCAGTTTTGCTGAAGAAAGAATCTATCAAAGTTCACCCAATGTGTTTATTTGTGTATCTGCCTTTAATGAAGCCGCAGCTAAACTGTATTATTCATTAGGCTTTGAAAAAATTGGCGTATTAAAAGATTTTATAAAAATTGGTTTTGATGAACTACTGCTTCGCAAAACCATTGGTCCGAAACTGGGATATACTCAAATGAAAAATAATTAGTGCAAGATGCGATTAAAGTATTACTTCATTCTATTGGTATTCTTTTTTAACAGGCTTGATGCCCAGGAAAAAAAATATGCAAACCAGCTTGCCAAACAGGTTGACAGCCTGCTGCAGGGTGCTGTGAACAATGATGAAATTCCCGGTGCAGTGGTTGCCATCAAACAAAATGGGAATATCATTTACCAGCAAGCTTATGGTTATTCCCAGAAATATGATTTTGGACGCAAGCTTTTATCTAACCCGCCAAAAATGAATACCGAAACGCTGTTTGATATGGCGTCACTCACCAAGGTGATTGGCACCACTACTTCCATTATGTTATTGGTCGATCGTGGTCTGCTTCGTGTAGATGATCCCGTTAGTAAATACATTCCCGGTTTTGATACACTCCCAAAAAGCGCAATTACCATTCGCCACCTGCTTACACATACTGCCGGTTTATATGATTGGTACCCGATGTATTATTTATCTTCTAAACGAAAAACCACTTATGAACTTATTCATTCCCTACCACTTAAATATCCTGTGGGTAAACAACGCAGCTACAGCGATCTTGGCTTTACCTTACTAGGTGAGATTATTGAAAAAGTTACAGGTCTTTCACTGGATGCATTTGAACAGCAAAACATCTTTACGCCACTTGGCATGATGCATACGTTATATAATCCATTGCAAAACGGCAGAACGAAAAATATTGCGGCTACTTCTTTTGGTAATCCTTATGAAAAGAGAATGGTATACGATTCATCACTTGGATTTTCAATCAAAGAAATCAATCCTACCTCCTGGGATGGCTGGAGAAATTATGTACTAAAGGGAGAAGTAAATGATGGCAATGCATGGTATGCAGGTGAAGGTATTTGCGGAGCCGCCGGTTTATTTTCTACGATAGACGACACACAAACATTAGTGGATATGCTGATGAACAAAGGCAAACACCAACAACGTCAATTTATTTCCGCCGTTGTAATTGATTCTTTTCTACAACCTGATCTGTTTCACAATGGACTTGGTTGGATGATGGACAACAGCAATGCTTTTATGAAAAATGCACCTGCCGGAAGCTTTGGTCACACTGGGTTTACAGGCACCAGCATCGCTGTGGTACCTGCTGATCATCTGTCGGTGATACTGCTGATCAACCGGCAAAACATGGGTCTGCTGGCAAACGGCCAGTATTACAACCCAAATGTGTTAAGACAAAAAGTTTTTAAGGCTGCGATGGATTATGTACAATCAAAAAACTAAATCCGCTAAAACAGCAACATCAAAACAGTTAGCACTATTCCTGCCAGTGTAAAATATAGTCCCTTTTTAAATATGCTGGTCTTTGGCATAAACATCCAGAAAGAAGAGAGCACAAAAAAGAAAAGGGACACACCAAAGAAAACATTCAAATAGAACAAAGGCTGTTTGGTGTTGGCCTTATGCAGTTGCGTCAATTTCTCCATCAGTACTGGTAGCTTGGTAACTTTATAATCTGCAACGCCGGTGGCTGTATCATAAGTGCCCTGTTTAAAACTTTGCACCGCTCCGTTTGAAGCAGTAAACTTTAGTTCACGTATACGAATAGCCTTGCCCAGTTCCTCTGCAGTTAGGCCGGGTTTTAATTGTTCATGCTTTTGCTTTTCACTTTTTAAAAAACTGGTATCTCTAAAAATGAGTACGATTCCACTCAATGCATATACGGCCATAATGCCTGCTAAAAAAAATCCGAGATAGCGATGCCAAATACGCATGCTGTTGTGCAGGGTTACTTTGCTGCTCATGTTTTATTTTTTGCTGCAAAGAAATTATTACTAAATCAAATACTACTCATAAACGGGAAAAGCATTTACAAAATGCGGAAAAATAATGCTGTAAATATTCTTAGTATTGAAAATCAACGGTTAAACACAGGATTCCTTCCCTTACTGACAAAATGGTGACAAACGGCAACGCTTACACGCTTTTACTATTTCACAATTTTACTCAATCCGTAAATGCAGTTCCCGTAACCGTAACTACTGATCCATTGTATCGGCGTTGCTTTGCATATTCAAAAAAAATCAAAGTACCAATAACAATGGCAATTATGAGAGCAGCAATTTTAATCATACTCACTAATATCTTTTCAGCGATTGCAATAGCACAACCTTCTGGTAACGGGCAGATCAGTGGAAGTTTAACCACACAGGATGGCAAACCGGCCGAAGCAGTTACTATACTTTTAAGAGATACCAAACTAAAAACCATCAGCGACGAAAATGGGAATTATTCCTTTAAAAATATTCCGGCTGGCAATTATGTTTTGATTACCAGTTTTGTGGGAACCATTTCACAGGCAGTACCTGTTAGATTAGAAGAGCAGGAACAAAAGGTGATCAACTTAAAACTAAAAGAAAATGCAGAAGAGCTTCGTGAAGTGATCATTGCCAGCGGCAGAAGCATGAATGAAAGAAATACAGGCATTGGTAAAATTCCTGTATCGATAAGGGAACTGCCACAAAGTGCTACCATCGTTGGTGAAGCATTAATAAAAAATCAGCAATCACAGAGATTAAGCGATGTAATTAAAAATGTAAACGGTGTATACCTTGGTTCTGCAAGAGGGGGTGTGCAGGAAACATTTTATGCACGTGGCTATAATTTGGGAGCATATAATATGTTCAAGAATGGAGCAAGAGTTAACGCTGGTGTGA
The DNA here is from genome assembly GCA_964505135.1 of uncultured Ferruginibacter sp. Lineage (GTDB taxonomy): Bacteria > Bacteroidota > Bacteroidia > Chitinophagales > Chitinophagaceae > Ferruginibacter. The sequence continues at coordinate 3,855 of CAZDHQ010000128.1, read as the reverse complement.
TGCCTGAAATGAGTTCATTGGAAAAAGTGGAAGTACTGAAAGGAAGCGCCGCTATACTGTATGGCAATGTGGCGCCAGGCGGTATTATCAACCTGGTAACTAAAAGACCGAAGTTTGATGCAGGTGGAGAAGTATCCTTCCGTGCAGGTAGTTATAATTTATACAAACCAAGTTTTGATGTGTATGGGCCTCTATCAAACACTGTTGCGTATCGTGTAAATGGCACCTACGAAACAGCAGACAGCTACCGTGATGAAGTAAAATCAAAACGCTATTACATCAACCCTTCCTTCTTATTTAAACTGGGTAATAAAACCGATTTGATTATACAGGGAGATTATCTCTACAGCAAATTCACGTCTGATTTTGGTATTGGTTCAATTTTATCTGAGCCAAATAAAATTGCCAACTTACCAAGAAATGCTTTCCTGGGAACTTCATGGCAATACAATATAGCACAGCAGTCAACTACGTCTGCTAATATCCAGCATAGGTTTAGTGAAACATGGTCATTCAATGGAAATCTTTCCTATCAACAGTTTGACAGGGATTATTATTCCACTGAAAGAGTGCAGATACAAACCAATGGTGACTTTTACAGGCCATTAAATAAAATTGTATCAAGAGAAAATTATTATACTGCACAGGCAGACGTAACCGGGAGATTTAAAACAGGTGGTATAAAACACGTACTGCTGGCAGGTGCTGATGCCGAACGTTACTTAACTTCCACCTATGCATTTACTAACCCAACTGTATATGATACAGTCAATGTGTATGACAATACCAAGTATAAAGCGAGGACAGATATTCCCGTTGCCGATAAAAAGACTCTATTAAAATCTCCCATTAACCGCTATGGCGTATATGTACAGGATTTAATCATGCTTTCTCCAAAATTCAATTTGCTGGCAGGTGTACGCTGGAGCCTGCAGGAAGCATTGGCACCAACAACCTATTATTTACAAAAAGGCGACAGTTCCACCAAAGGATCTTATAAAGCAGACAGGGCTTTTTCTCCACGCTTTGGTGTAGTGTATAAGCCACGCAATACCACGGCAGTATTTGTGAGCTATGCAAGTTCATTCACGCCAAATACAGGAACAGATATTTATTTCAGGCCTTTGTCGCCCTCTATTATTGACCAATATGAAGTGGGCGTAAAAAATGATTTCTTCCAGGGAAAGCTTACGGCCAACCTAACGCTGTACTATATACGCAATAATAACCTGGCACAAACGGCACAGTTTGATAGTGCTGGAAGAGAGAACAGCAATACCAATATCAAAGAATTGGTAGGCCAAACCGGCAGCAAGGGCGTGGAGATTGATTTTGCTTATAATCCTGCTTCCAATCTTGTTATCAATGCAGGCTATAGCTATAATGATATGCGTTACACCAAAACACCGAATACAGTAGGTAGTTTTAAAGTAGGTGAACGCCTGGTGAATACACCACAGCATACTGCTAATGGAAGTGTGTTTTATACTTTCAATAATCTTGCATTAAAAGGTATAAAAGTTGGTGCCAGTGTTTTTTACACAGGCAAAAGATATGCAGGATGGAATAACACCATTGGTCAAACACAAAATTACTCGAGGCTGATACCGGTAGCTGCGTTTACCACGGCTGATATTTCTGCAGGTTATACTTACAAAAAACTTTCCTTGCTGGCAAAGCTGTCCAATATCACCAACACATTCAACTATATTGTACATGAAAACTACAGTGTAAACCCAATTGCACCAAGGCAGGTGGTAGCTACTGTTGCTTATCGATTTTAAAACAAAAACCGATAAGGTTGCAGTTTGCAAAACCTTATCGGTTTATAATATTAGGCAACCGATAGGATTTAAATCTTATCGGTTTCTTTTTTACTTTAATGTAGACAAGAAACTTACCACATCCCTGATCTCCTTCTTGCTTAAGATATAGCGCATCTCCGGCATGCTGGATGGAGCGTTTGTTCTTTTTACAATATCCGCTTTCTGTATCATTGCATACGGGGCGTCACCAATTTTTATTTTCAGCGTTTTATCATTTTCTTCACCCAATATTCCTGAAATAGTTTTACCGTCTTTCATTTGTAAAGTAACCGAACCATAGCCCGGCGATAGCCTTGCACTCGGATTGATCAATGCCTCCAATATTTTTTCTCTTGGTATCCTGCTTGCGATACCATTCAGTTTTGGCCCTGCAGTACCGCCCATATCATCATAAGAGTGGCAGCGTAAACATTGTGCCGACTGGTTCCAGAAAAATGTTTCTCTTCCCCTGTTTGGATCGCCGCCGTAAAGCGCACCGGCAAAGGAAGCCGTCAATGTATCAGGTGCAGTAGTAGCAATAAGCTCTTTGAATTTTTTAATTAACTCTGTTGATTTTGAACTGTCAATGGCCTGGCCCAGTTCAAACAAAATATCCGGTGATAATTTTCGGCTACTCATCTGCGTGAGTAATCCATTAAATACTTCACTGCTGTTTTCTGCAGGCAATGAACCCAGCGTTAACAAAGCAGCCTGTTTCTCCTCCGTGGTTTTTGTATTGATTACATTTGCCAGTAATTTTACCATGAGCTGTTTAGAAATATTGAGTTGATTCATCAAATCAATACCAGCTACCCTTACCTGTTTATCAGCACTTGCTATCGCAACCTGTATCGCCTGCTCCACTGAAGGATGCTGCATTGCCGCTAATGCTTTTAATGCTTCTACTTTTACACCGGCATTATTATCTGCTTTCAGCATTGCCAATAGTTTTTCGGCACCTTTATCTAAGTGCAGCCTGCTCACTGCTTTTACTGCACTCATTCTCACCCCAGCATCATTACTGCTTAGCAATGCAACGATGGCATCACCAGCCTTATTTTTAACCATCATACTGTCTCTTGTGATGGCGCCGCGGAACCTTCCGTCTACCCTGTCCAACACAGACGGTTTTGCCCAGGTGCTCAATGCAGCCACTGCTTCTGCTATCAATGCTGCAGGATGTGCTTTATTGGATGCATAATCTACCAGGTTTTGAATGGAAGCCTCTGTGCCCATTCTTACATTGGCATTGATGGCTCTTCTAATCAATGCCTCGCCTTTAAAAGCAGTAGTATTTAATAAATTACCCAATGATGGGATTGCATCAGGAATAGACAGATCATCATTGATGCCACGTGCGGCTTCTGTTACTACGTATTCATCTTTATCATTTAAAAATTTAGCGATACCTGCATCACCCATTCTTCTTAAAGCTACCACAGCAGCTACTCTTGCAGCTTTTGAAGGATGATTAGCCAATGCTACCAATGGTGCTGCTTTATTAATTCTTGCCAATGCTAAACTGCCTGCATGGCGCAGGTACACATCTTTATCATTGTTGGCAATCAGCATTTCAATGATGGAAGCAATGGCAGGCTCATATTGAATTCTTCCCAACGCTTCTGCTGCAAAAAAGCGGGCACGGCTGGCCGTATCTTTCAGCAAAGGCATTAAGTCGTTACCTGCTGCTGCGTATTTTACATCACCTAACCATTTAGCAGCTTGCGCTCTTATTTCTGCATCGGCATCTTTTAATAATGGGATGAGGATTGCTCCATATTTTTTATCCTGTCTTGTTAATTGTGCAATACCCCAAATTGCGTTTACACGTGCCAGTTGGTTGTCTCTTTGTGCAATGGCCTGTTTAAAAATTTCAGCTCCCTTATCTTTTCTTTTTACCAGTTCAAACTGAGCTTTCATTCTTACCCTCAAGTCTGGATTCTTCAATATCTCACCCAATTGTGCTTCTGTATTTTTTGTGAAATCAGCAGCCAATAATTTTTTTGTTTCCAAACGTTCCGGTAATGCATCCGCTCCTTTATCATCCAGT
>CAZDHQ010000127.1:0-8917 GCA_964505135.1 uncultured Ferruginibacter sp. | reverse complement strand
AAACACTTCACTGGCATTACACCTAAGCAGTTCCGCAGCCAAGATCAATAAAACTGAAGCAATCACCATTTTATCTTAAACAGTCACCATTTATTTTGGCACCGAATTAGGAGCTTTGCCCTCATTAAATCAAAAACATATGGCAAAAAAAATTGCATTGGTAACAGGTGGCAGCCGTGGCCTGGGAAAAGACATGGCTCTAAGCATTGCTAAAAAAGGACTTGGCGTGATCATCACCTGGCGCAATAACGAAGCGCAGGCAAATGATGTGGTGAAGGAAATTGAAGCTGCCGGCGGCAAGGCTGCATCACTTCAATTGGATACAAACAATATCAAATCTTTTGACAATTTTATAACACAGGTAAAAAACATCCTGCAGGAAAAATGGAATACCAATCACTTCGATTTTTTAATCAACAATGCAGGTATTGGCGGAACAAAATTTTTTCCTGATGTTACGGAAGAGTTTTTTGATGAATTTCTCAATGTGCATTTCAAAGGCGTTTATTTCCTTACGCAAAAATCACTACCGCTGCTGAATGATGGCGGTGGCATCATCAATATTTCAACCGGCACTACCCGTTTTGTAAATCCCGGCTATTCTGTGTATGCATCAATGAAAGGAGCTATTGAAGTATTCACCAGGTACATGGCGAAAGAATTAGGCACAAGGCAAATAAAAGCAAACGTGGTAGCACCCGGACCAATTGAAACTGATTTTAACAATGCAACCATCCGAAACAATCCGCAGTTAAAAACAATGCTGGGTAATCTTACACCACTTGGCCGTGTAGGTGTTGCGGAAGATATTGGTGGTGTGGTAGCTTTTCTTTGCACAGAGGATGCAAGATGGGTGAACGGGCAAAGGATAGAAGTAAGCGGAGGTATTAATGTCTAAGTAAGCTAATGGCTGCTTCAAAATTTTGCGTCTTTGCTCCTTTGCATCTTTGCGTGAAACTCATGAAGCAGCCATCTACAAATGGGCTTTCACTTCATTCAAAAAGCTTTTAATTTTTTTCAGCGATTGGATCAATTCAAATTTTTCCTGCGCCTTTTTATTATTCTTAAAATAATCTTTGGCGCCTTCCAATGTATATTTTTTTTCCCTGGTGAGATGATGAATGATCTGCAGGTTCTTAATATCTTCAGGTCTAAACAACCGATCTCCCTTGCCATTCTTCTTTGGCTTCAGCACATCAAATTCGTTCTCCCACAAACGAATCAATGATTGATTTACTTTAAACATCGCAGCCACCTGGCCAATGGGATAATATGCTTTTTGAAACAGCACTTCATCTTCGGGCACTTCTACCAAATCCACTGTGGTGCTCAGTTCTTTAATGCTCTTTCGTCCCCTGGTAGATTTTTTTGGTTTATCGTCGTGTAGTGCAACGGTTACATTACGTGGCGGTAACAACTTTTTGGGTGTTGCCTTTTTTGGAGCTGCCGGTACCGGTTGCTCTTGCGGTGGCTCATCAAAATTGAATGCTATCTGTGTTAATGCCATAGCTACAAAAGTAAAAAACCAATGGTTAAAATAGCCTTATTTACCGGCGGGAAGGAATTATGTGCGTAACTAATCAAAACTTTTGGCACTGCCTGTTGCAGCAATTTTCAGTACCCTATCGTATTGTTCAGCATTTAAATCATTAAAGAAGAAGTAAACCGGGTCTACCTTGGTACCATTGATATGCACTTCATAATGGCAATGTGGTCCTGTACTTGCACCGGTACTTCCCACCCAGCCAATCACCTCTCCTCTTTTCACCTGCTGGCCTTCTCTCACTTTTACCCTTACCATGTGCATGTACACCGTTTCATAACCATAGCCATGATTAATGATTACATGATTACCTGTACCCGTTCCCGGCCCGGCTGTGGTAACTCTTCCATTGCCAGTTGCATAAATGGGTGTACCCTGCGGTGCAGTAAAGTCAAGCCCATTGTGCATTTTAGCAATACCATAAATAGGATGAATACGCATACCAAAACCGCTGGCGATCCTGGTAAGTTCTTTATTGCTTACCGGTTGTATAGCTGGAATGCAGGCGAGTTTTACATCCTGGTTATTGATCAGCTTTTCAATTTCACCATAACTTTTTTCCTGGTAAACCGCTCTGGCCGAAAGCATATTCAACTGGCTGGCAATATTCTTACTTAATTCATCATCACCCATCACATTTACTTTCTCAATTTCATTTTTTACTTCAGCCAGTTTAGCCCTTGCACTATCCGGCAATGGATTGGCTTCAAAGATGGAGCGATACACTTCATTGTCTCTTTTTTCAAGACCTTCCATTTGCTGCTCCAGCGCCTGCACCTTGTTGTTTAAAACGTTGTAATTATCCTTTAGCAGTTCATACTTCGACTGCAGTCTTTTGTCAGAAGGATTGGGAAAGAAAGTAGTATAGATCCAGATTACAATGGCAGAACTCACCAGCAGGGCAGAAATAAAACCAAAGAAACGCAACAACTTCACCCGCAAAGGTGTAACCAGCTTCTCATAGCGAAGTGTGTTGGTATTGTAGAAGTATTTTATTTTTTTCATGCTCACCGTCAGGTGGGTATTAGGAAATTAGATTTTTCGAGGCCCCATCCTCCAACCCCTTCTCCCTATTTCGACTTCGCTCAATATTGAAGGAGCGGTACTAAAGCTCTTTGTTGAACATTAAATCTTCCATCTCAAAAACGATCTTCTAATCAGCAAAAATTAAGGCTAGCCAATCCAGAAAATCTAAAAAATTTGAGGCTCTTTTTAAGCCCCTCCTTGGGAGGGGTTTGGGGAGGCCCCGCTTTTTACTACCTTTGCGCCACGTTTTTAACAAGGCGTACAAATATAGACCGATTCATAACAAAAATCAACCCAAAAAGAGTTCTGAATGATGACGAGTGCTGAAATAAGGCAACAATTCCTTGACTTTTTCAAATCAAAAGGCCATGTAATTGTACCATCTGCCCCAATCGTTTTAAAAAATGATCCTACCCTGCTTTTCACCAATGCAGGCATGAACCAGTTCAAAGATTATTTTCTTGGCAACAAGCCTGCACCACATAAACGCATAGCCGATACACAAAAGTGTTTAAGGGTAAGTGGAAAACACAATGATTTGGAAGAAGTGGGTGTAGACACCTACCACCACACCATGTTTGAAATGCTGGGCAACTGGAGCTTTGGCGATTATTTTAAAGCAGAGGCCATTGCCTGGAGCTGGGAATTGCTAACCGAAGTGTACAAGCTGGACAAAAATCGTTTATACGTTACCGTATTTGAGGGTGATGCAAAGGAGAATTTACCTAAAGACGAAGAAGCCTATAACGAATGGAAAAAACATATAGCCGAAGACAGGATTTTATTGGGCAATAAAAAAGATAATTTTTGGGAGATGGGTGATACTGGCCCATGCGGCCCCTGTACCGAAATACATGTAGACTGCAGAACGGATGAAGAAAGGAAAACTGCGGATGGAAAAACATTGGTGAACAACGACCATCCACAGGTGATTGAAATCTGGAACAATGTGTTTATTCAGTTCAACCGAAAAAAGGATGGTAGCCTTGAGCCGTTGCCAGAAAGACATGTAGATACAGGCATGGGTTATGAAAGATTGGTGAGAGTACTGCAGGGAAAGCAAAGTAATTATGATACGGATGTATTTACCGGAACCATAGCAGCAACTGAAAAAATTGTAAACAAAACCTACAAAGCTGGTGACGATAAAGAAAGTATAGCTTTTAGGGTAATTGCAGATCACATCAGAGCTATTGGATTTACCATTGCTGATGGACAATTACCATCCAATACAGGCGCTGGTTATGTGATAAGAAGAATTTTGAGAAGAGCGGTTCGATATTACTATTCTTATCTTGATTATAAGCAACCATTGCTGTTTCAACTGCTGCCCGTGATTGCAAAGCAATTTGAAAATGTATTTCCTGAATTGAATGCTCAGAAAGATTTTGTGGGTAAGGTGATTAAAGAAGAAGAGGAAGCTTTTTTGAGAACATTAGAAAAAGGATTAAAGAAAATAGATGAAATAATTGCTGCATCTCAATCCACTAAAGTAGTGAATGGCGCTGCTGCTTTTGAACTATTGGATACTTACGGTTTTCCAATTGATTTAACACGACTAATTGCGTCTGAAAATAATCTTACTGTTGATGAACCTGGCTTTGAAAAAGAAATGCAGGAGCAAAAAAACCGCTCCCGTGCTGCTACTTCTTTGGAAACAGAAGACTGGATAATCCTGAGCGGAGTCGAAGGAGCCAATTCTGCCAATGTTGAGCGAAGTCGAAACATGGGTTTTATAGGTTATGATTCTCTTGAAACAAAGGCCACTGTAATCAAGTACCGTAAAGTAACAGCTAAGGGCAAAACATCTTACCAATTGGTCCTGGATTCCACACCTTTCTATGCTGAAAGTGGTGGCCAGGTAGGCGATACTGGTACGCTTGATTTTGGTGGTGAATTGATAGATGTAATCAATACCAAGAAAGAGAATGACCTCATTATTCATTTCACTGAAAAATTGCCGTCCAGCATTGAAGGAACAGTAACTGCAAAAGTAAATACAGCCAGGAGGAAGTTAATCACCGTTCATCACAGTGTAACACACCTGATGCATGCAGCACTTCGTTCCGTATTAGGAACACACGTGACACAAAAAGGAAGCCTGGTAAACGAAGAACATCTTCGTTTCGACTTTAGTCATTTTGCAAAGATGACCGATGAAGAAATTGCAAAAGTAGAAACACTGGTAAATGAAAAGATAAGAGAAAATATTCCTGTTGTAATCAAATCAATGCCAAAGGATGAAGCAGTAGCATTGGGTGCCATGGCTTTATTCGGTGAAAAATATGGTGATGTGGTAAGAGTGGTTATCATGGATCCGGCTTATTCAATCGAACTCTGCGGCGGTACGCATGTTGGCAGTACAGGTGAATTGGGTATTTTCAAAATTAAATCTGAAAGTGCTGTAGCCGCTGGTGTTCGCCGTGTAGAAGCTGTATGTGGCAAGGCTGCTGAAACCTATATCAACAATGCTTTTGCAGAAAATAACACCGTAAAAACGCTGCTCAAAAATCCAAAAGAAGTAGGCAAAGCAATTGAAAGCTTACAGGCTGAAAATGCTGAATTAAAGAAACGCATTGAAGGTTTGGAAGCAAGACAACTGGTAGGCATCCGAAATGAGTTGATGCAAAAAGATGAGATTATTAACCAGGTAACATTTATTGGTGATATTGTAGAAGTAAGCAATGCAGATGCATTGAAGAAGCTAGCCGGTGATATCAAAAATCATGTACACGACGCCGTTATTACGCTCTGTGCCAATATTGATGGCAAAGCTCATGTTGCTATCAGCATTGCAGATACGGTGGTAGCTGCCAAAGGCCTTGATGCAGGTAAAATCATTAAAGAACACATATCGCCATTGATCAAAGGTGGTGGTGGTGGACAGAAGAATTTGGCAACAGCAGGAGGCCAGGATATCAGCAACTTGAAACAAGTAATTGAGAAAGTGAAAGGGCTTTTATAGCGAACCGTTTGTTAGCTTTTCAGTATTCTGTCTGCCATCAAATAGCCGGATAATTTCGATGCAGTCCTCCGTTATTTTGTAAATGAGAATATGATATGGAAGTACTATTGTTTTGCGACAATCGGTAAGAATAGAGGATGGGTTACCAATAAAAGGAAAGCGCTTAAGGAGATCAATCTTATTTTCAACATTGGTTACGAAACGCATAGCTGTTTTATCGTCTCAATGTATCAATAACCAATCAACTGCAGATTGATATTCCTGCGCAGCAAGCACTGTCTATTTTACTTTGAGAACTTTGCCCATATTTTATCCCTGAGCATTTCATGATTAATGGTTTCACCATTAGCAGCCTGGTGAAGAGAGCTTAAGGTGAGTTGCTTTTGCTCCTCACTTAACTCCTGCCACCAATCCTGTTTATTTTTGCTTTGTTCAAGTATTTCAATGGCGTTAGAAAGTACTGCCTCATCATTACACTCTTCCACTAATTGATGTATTGTGTCCTTTAAACCCATAACATTGTTTTTTATATAAAAAAAAGGTGCCGGATCAACATCAACTATGCAACATACACCTTGAATCAGCAATTTTTTTATCCACTATATGAACATCATTTTACAAACCGGACGACTCTACCTGCGCCAATTCACAGCAGCGGATACACCGCTGGTAAGAATGCTGAATGCAGCACCAGGCGTATTACAATACATACCTGAACCAATACTACAATCTGATGAAGAGGCAAGAAAGGTAATCGTTGACATAATACTGCCCCAATATGCAAACAATATTGGCAGATGGGCTGTGCATTTAAAAGGCAATGATGAATTTATTGGCTGGTGCGGACTAAAGTGGTTGGAGGAAAGTGATGAAATAGACTTAGGTTATCGCTTTAAACCATCTGCATGGAACCAGGGCTATGCAACGGAATCTGCCAGGGCAGTGCTTGAATATGGGCTGAATGTTTTAAAACTTCCCAGGATCATTGCACATGCACACATTAATAATATCGGTTCACAAAAAGTGCTGGAGAAAATAGGAATGCAGTATGCAGGTGAAGGCATTGAAGATGGAATAAAATTAAAAGGTTATGTTGCCATCAACCCTAATCAATAACTTTATTGCATGATCAATTACAATCCTAAAGACTGGTTCACTTTTATATTTCGTTTTCACAAGGCAGATACCTTTCGAAAACTGCTGCCTTTAATAATTGGTGTAAGCATTTATTCAACTATCATAGGCTACCTGGAAATTCAAGTACTGCATTTGTCTGACAAAAGTTACCTGAAGCAAATCCCTGTAATGCACAGCCTGCTTGGCTTTGCCATATCTATGCTGCTGGTATTTAGAACCAATACTGCCTACGACCGTTGGTGGGAGGGCCGCAAACTCTGGGGAGCACTGGTAAATAATAGTCGCAACCTGGCCATAAAGCTCTCTGTGATGCTTCCTGAATCTGAGAAAGAACAAAGAACATTTTTCAGGAAAACCATTCCTGCGTATGCTTACGCTCTATTTAATCACCTCCGTGCAGAAAAAACAAGAATAGAATTGTTTGAAGAAGATATCAAGCACCCGGTGCTTAAACAAATAGACAATGAGAAACATGTGCCCAACCAAATAGCCCTGCTCATGTTCAGGCATATCCAGCAATTGTACAGCGAAGGAAAAATTACCGGTGATCAATTGATTGTATTAAACAGCGAACTGCAATCTTTCACCGATATCTGTGGCGCCTGCGAAAGAATTAAAAACACGCCTATCCCGTTTTCCTACAGCGTGTTCATTAAAAAATTCATCTTCTTCTATATCATGACATTACCATTTGGCTATGCTTTTATCTTAGGCTATTATATGGCACCCGTGGTAGCACTTATATTTTATGTGCTGGCAAGCCTTGAATTAATAGCCGAAGAAATTGAAGACCCATTTGGAGGCGATGCCAATGATGTTCCCACAGAAAAAATCGCCATGAATATTCATAAACACATTTACGAAATTTTATAATAAAGAAACATTCAACATCCACGCTTCGCAATTCGTTTAATTAGCTTAATTCGAGGCCAACCAAAAATTTTGTTAAAGCCCAAAAAATATCTGCGAAAGATTTCGTAATAAAAATAATTCTGCTATTTTTGACCTACTAAAAGCTTCGTAAATAAAATAGTTATGAAAAAAATACTTGCTGCCGCTGGCATTATTGCACTGTTTATCGCTCCTGCAGGCTTATTTGCCCAGGATACCAAAGTGGAAAAAGAAGAAAAGATTGTGAAAGATTACCGTACGGAAAAAGACGAAAAAGATTTCAAAACCAAGGGTGATAAAAAACAAACAGAAGAAATTATCATCCGCAAAAATGGTGATAAAGAAATTAAACTGAATGTAGAAATCAATGGTGAAGACATAAAAGTAAATGGCAAACCACTTTCTGAATTTGTTGATAAAGACGTTACCATCAATAAAAAGAAAATTATCATTAGCGATGGCGATAGAAGGATGAGCTGGAGTTTGGATGGTGATAATATGGAGGATTTTGGAAAAAACTTTGGTGAGAATTTTTCTAAGCAGTTTAGGTTTGAAAATGACATGGCAGGTTCAGGTGCTTTCCTTGGCGTAACAACTGAAGAGGATAATGGTGCTAAAGTAACTGATGTGATAAAGGGAAGTGCCGCCGAAAAAGCAGGCTTGAAAAAAGGCGATGTAATTACCAAGGTAAACGGTGACGATATCAGCGGCCCTGAATCACTGTCTGATATAATCAGTGCGAAAAAGCCTAATGAAGAAGTAAAAATCACTTATAAAAGAAGTGATAAAATTGCTACTACAAAAGCTACTTTAGGAAAAAGAAAAGAGCCTCGCTCTTATTCCTTCAGCAGTCCACGTGGTCAGTTCCGTACATTCACATTACCGGCACAGCCGCCAATGAATGGTTTAAACGCTGAAGGGGATTTCAATTTTGATAGCCAGGCTTACTTGGATGCAGCTGGTATGTTTCCGAGGCAGAAAAAAATTGGTCTTAAACTGCAGGATACGGAAGAAGGCAATGGAGTAAAAGTAATTAATGTAGAAGATAGCTCCGCCGCTGCCACTGCCGGACTTAAAAAAGATGACATCATCACAACTATCAACGATAAAAAGATTGAAAACACGGATGATGCAAGAGAAGAGTTAGTTCCTGAGGAAGGAAGAAAATCATACAAAATCAAAGCACTTCGCAATGGCAGCGAAATGACCTTTGAAGTAAAAATTCCACGTAAGTTAAAGACAGCCAATTTTTAAAAAGGACAGCCATGAAACAGTGAAATGCCGGACAGCAATGCCCGGCATTTTTTGTAAGAGGTGGCACCTTTTGGAAACGCGACACCTCTTACAAAGTTCCT
>CAZDHQ010000126.1:0-8921 GCA_964505135.1 uncultured Ferruginibacter sp. | reverse complement strand
AGTATTATACAATTTCGTTAATGCTGCTAAACTTTTATCATCAATATTTTTATAGGTAGCCATTTTAAAACCAGCGCTGATCTGCTCTTTCACATCTTTTCCTTTTGCTTTCATGCGATAAGCAAAGCTCCTGGCCATTTCCACATAAGCAGAATCATTCAATGTAGTTAGTGACTGCAAAGGTGTATTGGTGCGAATGCGCCGGGCCGTACACAGTTCTCTTGGCACTCCATCAAAATTCATCATAGATGGATAGGGCGCCGATCTTTTCCAGTAAATATAAATGGCCCGCCTATATTGATTGCTGGCAGAATCCTGTTTCCAGTCCTCTCCACTCCAGGGTGATAACCAAATATTGGGTGGCTGGTAAGGAAAAATTCCGGGGCCATACATTTTATCATTCATCAATCCACTGATGTAAAGGCTTTGATCTCTTATTTGTTCCGCAGATAAACGCACCCTTGCACCACGGGCATAATATTTATTGTAAGGGTCTTTTTGCTGTAACTCCGGTGTTAGCTTTGAACTTTGCCGGTAGGTGGCACTGGTAACAATTGTTTTTACCAATTCCTTCATGCTCCAGTTATCCTTATTCATCCATTGATAGCTCAGCCAGTCTAATAAGCGTGTATGCGTAGGCGTTATACCCTGCGTTCCCAGGTCTTCCAGTGTTTCTGCGAGACCTGTTCCAAACAGTTGCTCCCATACACGGTTCACCATTGTTCTTGCAGTGAGCGGATTTTCTTTTGACGTCAACCACATGGCCAGGCCTAGCCTATTCTTTGGTGCGTTTGCTGGCAAAGGATTCAATGCATGCGGCACTGCAGGTGTTACTGCTTCTCCTTTCACCATCCAGTTACCTCTTTCAAACACATGTGAGGTACGATGCATGTTAGCAGGATTTTCAAACATCACCGGCGTGGTGGTTACATTGGCATTCATCAACCGCCAGAAAGTTTTTTGTGCTACATCTGCACCGGGCCTATCTAGAGCAGGGAATGGGTTGGTAAAATAAAGCCAGTCGAGCTGCAGCCCGGTTGCCTCCGGTTTTTTTAGGTTGGGATTTTTATAAGTGAAATAGATATGATGTTTCCCATTTAATGGTTTTACGGGTATGGATGCAATGGTCCACCAATCTTTGCCGGGTGTTAGCAAGGTAGAAGCAATGATAGGTCCATTTAAAGAATCTGCATGTAATTGGAGTGTACCTGTTTTCTCCCCAGTCGCAAATCGAAAGATCAATTGATCCTTGCCTGTGATATCTACATCAGGCATCCTGCAACTGCCGTTGTTAGTGAATGCAGCATACCAACTACTTGCCAAAGCTGCATTTTTATAATTATCACACACCAATGAATTATAGGCAGGCTGCCATGTTTTTAAGAAAGTATAATATTCCTTCGCTTTTTCAGCAGAACTGTTTTCTCCAATCCATTTTACCAGGCTTTGTAAATCTGTACTGTCTGCGGTGTTGTATTGCCGAAGTAAAGGATAATCAGCTTCCGTATCTTCATCCCTTGTATTATTAAAGAAAGCAAGGAATTGATAATACTCTTCATGCTTAAAGGGATCGTACGGATGGCTATGACATTGCACACAGGCAAATGTGGTACCCATTAATCCCTGCCAGGTGGTATTTACACGATCCATCACCGCCGCTGTTCTAAATTCCTCGTTGTCTGTTCCGCCTTCATCATTCGTCATACTGTTGCGATGAAAGCCGGAGGCGATATAATCTTCATCTCTTGCATTGGGTAATAAATCTCCTGCTATCTGCACAGTAAGAAATTTATCATAGGGAATATCCCGGTTAAATGCGTCAATTACCCAGTCCCGGTACTTCCATATTTTTCTTTGTTTATCTGCTTCATAACCTTTGCTGTCTGCATACCTGGCAAGATCCAGCCACATAGATGCCCATTTTTCTCCATAATGTGGCGAAGCCAATAAGCGATCCACTAATTTCTCATATGCCTGATCGCTCTTAGCATTTAAAAATTCGTCTGCTATATTTTGCGGAGCAGGCATACCAATTAAATCTAAACTCACCCGGCGCAGCAGCACTTCTTTCTCTGCCTCCGGCGATGCTTTTAAATTCAGCTCCTCCCATTTTTCTTCAATGAAATTATCAACCGGATTTTTTGCCCAATCGCTTTTGCTGTTGAATAAACCAAAGAATGTGGTGGGCTGAGGAATGACTACTTCCTTTACCGGTGCATAAGACCAATGCTGTCCCCATTTAGCGCCCTGCTTGATCCATTTAGTTAAGATGGTAATGTCATCTTCCGGCAATGGATCATGTTTGTAAGGCATTCTTTCTTCGGGGTCTTTACTGCTGAGCCTGCGGATCATTTCACTGTGTTCAGGATCACCTGGGATGATGCCATACTTGCCATCTTTTGTTTTTGCCAATGCTTCTTCTCTAAACAATAAACTAAAGCCGCCTTTTTGTTTTACGCCGCCATGGCAACTGATGCAATGTTTATTGATGATGGGTTTTACCTGCGTAGCAAAATCAACCGGCGCATTGCCGATATTCAGCTTCCATGCGGTTAAAAAAATCAACGCAGCAATTATAGAAACCAATATGATTTTCTTTTTCATTCGAGTTTCATCAATTCTTAGTTATCAACTCATCTAAATTTAGCATTGCATTCGCCACCACGGTTAATGCTGCTGTTTCAGCATTGTCATTTTTAGCGGCGATCAATTTTTTACTATTGGAGCTATCTGCTTTGAATTGTGCATATGCCGTAGTATACAATTTCATCAAAGCGTTTAAACTTTTATCATCAATATTTTTATAAGTGGCCATTTTGTAACCATTGCTGATTTGCTGTTTTACATCTGCAGCTTTTTCTTTCATCTTATAAGCAAAGTTCCTTGCAAGGTCAATATAGGTAGAATCATTTAATGTGGTTAATGCCTGCAATGGCGTGTTAGTTCTGATACGGCGTGCAGTACACACTTCTCTTGCTACACCATCAAAATTCATCATAGATGGATAGGGCGCTGATCTTTTCCAATAAGTATAAATAGCCCGGCGGTATTGATTGCCGGTTGTGTCTTCTTTCCATTGTTCTCCATTCCATGGTGAGAGCCAGATGCCCGGCGGCTGGTATGGAAACACGCCAGGTCCATACATCTTATCATTGATCAAACCACTGATGCATAAGCTCTGATCTCTCACCTGCTCAGCTGATAAACGCACCCTTGCACCACGGGCATAGTACTTATTGTAAGGATCTTTTTGCTGCAGCTCCGGTGTCAATTTAGAGCTCTGCATATAAGTGGCACTGGTAACAATTGTCCTGATCAATTTTTTTAAGCTCCATTGATAATCATTCATCAGTTGGTAGCTCAGCCAGTCTAATAATTGCATATGCGTTGGCGTTATGCCCTGCGATCCTAAGTCTTCCAATGTTTCTGCCAGGCCTGTACCAAAGAGTTGTTCCCATACCCGGTTCACCATGGTTCTTGCAGTCAATGGATTTTCTTTAGAAGTTAGCCACATGGCAAGTCCAAGCCTGTTTTTGGGTGCATTGGCAGGAAATGCATTCAACGATTTGGGCACATCCGGTGTTACCACATCTCCCTTCACCATCCAGTTGCCTCTTTCAAACACATGGGATGTACGATGCATGTTATTAGGATTATCAAACATGATTGGGGTGGTGGTTACATTGGCATTCATGAGCCGCCAAAAGGTTGCCCTGGCTGAATCAACTCCCGGTCTGCCTGCGCCTGGAAAAGGCTCGGTAAAATAAAACCAATCAAATACCACCGCATTCTCTTCGGGATTGGTTAATTGATTATTACTGTAAGTGAAATAGAGATTGTGTCTGCCTTCTTGTGGCGTCAGCGGCGCTTCTGTTATACCCCATCCGCCCTTTGTTTTTTTCATTGGAATGTTTGCAATCACCGGGCCTGAAGGTTGATCAATATGTATCTGCCAGGTGCCACCATCTCTATACACCTGGTGACTGAAAATTAAATTGGTTCGGTTGGTAAGGTCAACATCTTTTAGCCTGCAAACAGCGTGGTTACGGAATGCCAGCCATTTAGTATCAGAGAGTTCACTATTGGTAAAACTATCACAGGTGAGGCTGTTGTAGGAAGGCTGCCATGTCTTTAAAAAAGTGTAACACTCTTTTGCTTTCGGATCAGAAACATTCGCAGCAATCCATTTGGTTAATTGAACAAGGTCTGCACTGTCTTTTTCATTGTACTGTCTTAACAAAGGATAATCTGCTTCTGTATCCTCATCTCTTGTATCATTAAAGAATGCCAGGAATTTGTAATAGTCTTCATGTTTGAATGGATCATAGGGATGACTGTGACATTGCACACAGGCAAAAGTGGTTCCCATCAATCCCTGCCAGGTGGTGTTTACACGATCCATCACAGCCGCTGTTCTAAATTCTTCATTGTCAGTTCCTCCTTCATCATTGGTCATGGTATTGCGGTGAAAAGCCGTGGCGATATAATCTTTGTCTGTTGGTTCGGGCAGCAGGTCTCCTGCAAGCTGATCAATCAAAAATTTATCATAAGGCATGTCACTGTTGAAAGCATCAATTAGCCAGTCACGGTATTTCCATATTTTTCTCTGGCTGTCTCTTTCATAACCCTTGCTATCTGCATAGCGTGCAATGTCTAACCAGGTGGCTGCCCATCGTTCGCCATAATGCGATGATGCCAATAAATGATCTACTAATTTTTCGTAAGCGCTATCGCTTTTATCATTTAAAAATTCATCCGCTAAATTTTGCGGAGCAGGCATGCCGGTTAAATCTAAACTTACTCTTCGCAGCAGTACTTCTTTTTCTGCCTGTGGCGATGGCTTTAATTCGAGTTCATTTAGTTTTTCTTCAATGAAATTGTCTACGGGATTCTTTGCCCAATCACTTTTAGTGTGAAACAAACCAAAGAAAGTGGATGGCTGCGGAATGGTCACCTCTTTTACCGGCGCATAAGCCCAATGCTGTCCCCATTTAGCACCCTGTTTTACCCATTTGGTAAGGATGGCGATATCTTCCTCAGGCAATGGATCATGTTTATACGGCATTCTTTCCTCTGGGTCTTTGCTGCTGAGCCTGCGGATCATTTCGCTGTGTTCAGGATCGCCGGGTACGATGCCATATTTACCGTCTTTTGTTTTTGCCAATGCTTCTTCCCTGAACAATAAACTAAAGCCGCCTTTCTGTTTTACACCACCATGGCAACTGATGCAATGCTTGTTGATGATCGGCTTAACCTGCGTAGCAAAATCAACCGGCGCATTGCCGATATTCATTTTCCATGCAGTTAAAAAAATCAATCCAGCAATTATCGAAACAAGGATAATCTTCTTTTTCATTAGTGTAAGGTGGTTTAACCAACTTTAAATAAGCAGGCCGGCAAATCATCGTTCGTATAAATCAAACAATCGTTGCATTAGCGGCAAATGCAGGAATAAATTTACTATTATTTTCTTGTAGCGAAACTGCTTAACTACTGCTTATTCTTTTTGTTGACTTAGGGTTGCCAACCTTTCGAGAGCCTTAACTGAATAAGAATAGTTCCTCAAAAGGTTGGCAACCCTTACTAAAATTTTAAATGCAGTCCGGCTTAACTGCTACTTATTATTTTCGATAGCCACTGATTGATAAAGCCGCATTAACTTCATACTTAAAAAAATAGTTATTGCATTATGAAACCTTATGTTATTTGCCATAGTCTTGGCTCAATAGATGGAAAAATTAAACAGGATATCTGGGGCTTAACCGATCACCACAAATATTTTGAAGAACCGGCTGCCAAAATAAAAGCAGATGCTTGGCTGGTGGGCCGTGTAACCATGCAGGAATTTTGCAGCAAGAAAAAATACAAACTCAGTAACAAAAAAAGCAGTTTAAAAAAGGAAGATTTTGTGGCCAATCAACCGGTAAAGAAATACTGTGTGGTGATAGATCCATCCGGCAAATGTTTTTGGGATATCAATATGGTTTCAACCGAGCATGTGATTGAAGTATTAACAGAAAAAGTAAGCCTTGCATACCTGGAACACCTGCGCAGCAAAAATGTATCCTACATTTTCGGCGGTAAAAAAGAGATGAACCTTGCGCTGGTACTGGAAAAGCTGAACAAATTATTTGGCATTAAAACCGTACGCATTGACGGTGGCGGCCATGTAAACGGTTCTTTCTTAAAAGCTGGTTTGATAGATGAAATGAGCCTGGTACTGGCGCCCTTTGGTGATGGCACCATTGGTGCATTAACTGTGTTTGAAGTAGAGAAGGGTTATGGAAAAAGAAAAGCCACCCGTTTTAAAATAAAATCAGTGAAGCGGATTTTTGAGGATTATTTGTGGGTGAGGTATATGGCAGTGAAGGGTTGAGTAACCAATAATAGTAAGAAGAAAAAGAGGATGTATCAAAAATTAATTGAAGGATGTGCGAATTGCCTGAACGGCTGCTTGTCTATATCCCGTATCCGAATAAGCTGCCTTATACTTTTGATACAGCCTCTTTTTAGTAGTCCCGACAGGATTATGATCGAAAATATTACTTGGTTATTTAGAAGAAATCCATGATCGGATTAAAAGATTTGAGCCATTGTTTCAAAATATTTCATGTGCTTAATTCATGCTTTTTATCTTCTGAATAAACATAAAAAATATTTTTATTCAATCCGGGAATCTCATTGAATGTAAAATTAGTTTTGATTGATTTAATATAATACCTGAGTGATATGTTTTCACTTTTTCACAAGATCACTGGCCAATTAGTAAAATTTACGTCATCTGAAGAGGAGTATATTGAACAGGCGTTTATTTGGAGTGCTGTCTGTAGCAAACAAAGCATAATATTCCATTACTGGAATCAGTTTAAAAATATCATTGCTGATCTATCCAAAAAAGCACTTTTCCTGCTTGGCCAGATTTACTATCGGTCAAAGCATCTTTGTATGCCTCCAGTGGATATTTTGCAATTACTTCCATTGTAAAATCCGGTTTGATGACTTCATTTATAAGTTCTCTCCATACGGTTTCCAGTTCAGCAGCTGTTTTGGATTGCAGCCAGCCATCAATCCCAAAACCTTTAATGATAAGGTTCTTAAATATTACGTCTGCATTATGGTACATCACTGGCTGCTCACTGAATAGTCCATAATGGATAATCCGGCTGTTGACAGAAATAACTTTTATCACTTTTGTGGCAAGTACTCCTCCAACTGCATCTAAGAAGGAAGCAATCTTTTCCCCTTGCGTCACAGATTTAATCTGCAGTTCGAGTTCATCCGAATTATCGTATAAAACAACAGATGCGCCAAGGTGTAACAACGGAGCCTGTTCTCCATCTTTCCTGATTATTGCCAGTGTTTTTAAACCTCTTCTTTTTGCCAGCTGAATTATCAATTTGCTCAATGCAGAATTGGCAGCAGAGAGGATAATCCATTCACCTGGCTTAGCAGCTGATTCTTCCAGCATTGCCCAGGCTGTTACAGGATTCAGCGCAAGTTGGGCCGCTTTTTCAACCGGCATTTGTTGCGGCAGGCTAATGATTTTATCCTTGGGAATATTTACATATTCAGCCCATACATTTTTATGCCGAAAGGCAACCAGGGTATTTACAGGATAGCACTCATCGCCTCCGTTGTCCACAATCATTCCTGCTCCCTCAAAACCTGCAATCTGCGGATATACTGGTTCAACCCGGTATGTCTTTTCAACGAACATAAAATCAGCCGGATTAATGGGACTGGCTAATACTTTCACCCGTACTTCACCAGGTAATAAATCGGCTAACCCTGTTTCACTGATTTCCAATACTTTTTCTGCCGCTCCTTTTTGTCTGAACAATAATGCTTTCATGTTAAAAAATTAATTGGTTAAACAATTCGCCGTTCTCCATGCTGATTTTGTAAAAACAATATTCTTACGCACTTTCAGTCATCTCCAGTTTCAGTTTAAAACGGTACCAGTTGTAGAAAAGACCTTCTTCTTTCAGCACCAGCCTGTTTTTTTATTTACCTGGAATTTCTGGTAACTGGCATTCCCGTTTTTATGATATAATACCTAAGGTTTGCCACCGCAACGGTCACTGCATCTTTATGATTAGTAGCTGCACATTGGGTGGTCAGAGCAAAAGCGATGGCCATTATTAATATATGTTGCCATTTTTTATTTTACTCAATAAGTGTTTGTAAAGTTTCATTCGCCATCGTTGGCAAAAATTCTATTATAGTATAGTCTGCCAATCCATTCCTGTTAAAAGGATCTTCTGCTATAATTTTTTCTATGCTGGCCATATTTTCTGCACGGGCTAAAATGATTCCACCTGTTCGGGGATTTTTTCTGCCAGAGAGCAGGAATATCCCTTCGTCATAATATTTTTTAAGAAATTGTTTATGCTCCCCGAGGAACTGGTCTACTTCTGTCAATGGCCTGGTATAGGTTAATTGAATAATGAACATGATTTTTATTTTTTGGATTTACTGGTTATTGATACGTTCCATGGATGTTTCAGAACTTAGTTCTTACCTGGTGCGTAATAATTTCATACAAGTCGTTTTCTCCAATCCGGGAAAAACCGATTAAGTGCCGCTGTTTTATAATCCGGTAAAATACCGGTCATCTCTGGTGTGACTCAAAGGCGCTGTTCCAAGTATTCGAAGTATTTTTTCTGAAGCATTTTTAAATGCATGAACTTCTCCGGGATCTATAGTAAAACAGTCTCCAGCATTTACTTCTGTTTCGCTGTTCCAGGTTAGGTTTTCATTTTTGATGGTTCCGGTATGTACCATGCCCCGCCCTTGAAGTATGAAATAGGTTTCAATGCCTTCTTTATGGTAATGTGCCGGAATGCATTGCCCTTTTGCTAATTCGATTGCAAATACCGACATCTGCTCATCCCCGGTTAAAAGGGCCAGTTTTACTCCTA
>CAZDHQ010000125.1:0-8982 GCA_964505135.1 uncultured Ferruginibacter sp. | reverse complement strand
GAAAATATTGGATGATAATACAAGACCTAACATAGAACAGGTAAACAGACCTAGATAAGCATAGTAAGTAGCAAATCTTTCTTCACCTTTTAAATAACCAAGACTGTAGATATGCACCATTAATGAAATCAGCGGCACCACTATCAACATCATGGCAGTAATGGGATCTATGATTGCACCCATGTCGATGGACATACCTTCTGAAAAACTTAGCCAGGTATATTTGAAAGCAATTACTTTTTGATAAACACCATCTACTTTACCGTAGTGAAAGAAATAATCAAACGCTGTATAAAATGCAAGTGCAGTAGAAACGAGCATTAGCAGGGTAGCAATAATGCCTGCTGACCGGTTGAAATACTTTCTTCCGAACAAACCGAGCAAAATAAAAGATGCCAGTGGTAATAAAACAATTAGCTGTATGTATGTAGCGTTTGGCATAGATCAATATTTCATTTCTTCAGCCTGTTCCACATCAATTGAATTATGACTTCTATACAAATTGATGATGATGGCAATGGCAACAGCAGCTTCTGCAGCGGCAATCGCAATGATGAATATGGTGAAGAAAAGTCCATCCAACCTGTTGGGCCAGAGGTATTTATTAAATGCAATAAAGTTGATGTTAACACTATTCAATATGAGTTCAATACTCATTAGCATCGTTACCAGGTTGCGCCGAGTAAAAAATCCAAATACACCAATTAAAAAAAGCGCTGTGCTGATGAATAAAAGATGATATAATCCTGGTGTTAACATTATGAAGCCCCTCCAAACCTCCCCCAAAGGGAGGCTTTAGATCATTTAATTTGTTAGAGTATTATTCAATTATTTTCTTTTTCAATTATTAGCTAACGAAACATTTTCGTCTTCAATTTTAATTTTCGAACTTGAACGCATCGCTATTACAATACAACCTACCAATGCTGCCAATAGCAATATACTTACCACTTCAAACGGTAATGCATACCCGCCTTCTTCTGTACTTAACATTTGGCTACCGATATTGGAAATAACTGGTGATACTGCATTCTCTTTAACTCCAGCAAAGTTATACTTCATCACCTGTAGCATGATGAGTACAAATGCACAGAACACTGCCAGTGCTGCAAATAACTGCCTGCTCAATTTTGGCTTTGGTAATAAATCACCTGCTTGCTGTGTTAAGAAAATGGAGAAGATGATGAGCACAGTAATACCGCCCACATACACAATGATCTGAACTGCTGCGATGAAATCATACTCTAACCAGAAATAAATACCTGCTACGCCGATCAAAGAAAACAGCAAATAAATAGCAGCCCTAAAAATCATTCTTGTGTTCACCGCCATTGCTGCAAAACCAAGCGTAAATGCGGCAAGTAAATAAAATATGATGATTGATGCGTTCATAAGCAGCCTCACCCTCGGTCTCCCGATGTAATCGGGAGAGGCCGGGCATTATTTATTTTTTTAACTTCTGTAATTAAGCATTTCAGCCCTTATTCTTTATTCAACAATTATTCAAACACCTCACCACTCAGCATTCATTCTAACTATTTTTATTCTTGCCTTCAAGTCCCCTTTGGGGGGATTTAGGGGGCCTCTACTCCACCCCATCCATAATCTTCGAGCCTGGTTTATTCAACACCTTCGTCAAATCATTCCTGTTAAAAACACTGTGCTCAAATGTTTGCGCCATTTTAATTGCATCCGATGGACAAGCCTCTACACATAAATTACACATGGTGCACAGCTCAAGATGATACACCAGTTTATCTACCGCTTTCTTTTTTTTACCTTCTGGTGTGATATCAAATTTGGTGATCACTTTAATGGTGCCATTGGGGCAAGCCAGCTCACAGGCAGTACAACCAGTGCAGCGATGCTCATTCTTTTCATCATGTGGCATCACCACTTCACCCTTAAAACGGTCAGCCATTTTTAAGGTGGCCCGATTATCAGGATATTGCTCTGTAATAATTTCTTTATGATGCGTAAAGTAATACAAGGTACGCCGCATGCCCACCAACGCAGATTTAACTGCACCAAAAACTTCTTTTATGTATTTAATTAAGTACATGTTTGCATTTACATTTATTCTTCCACCATTGAATTGCCACTTTTGCTATTAAGAAAACCTCTATAAAATTTAGGACTCTTAAGCCCCTCCATGGGAGGGGTTTGGGGAGGCCTTAAAAATGCCATTTTAAAATTGCCATCACCGTTACCAGTAAAATATTAAACATACTGATCGGTAATAAATATTTCCATTCCAGGTTCAGCAACTGATCAATCCTTAACCTTGGAAACGTCCACCTAAACCACATGATCATGAATATGAGAAAAAATGTTTTGCCCATAAACCAAAAACTGGAAGGGATATAATCCATTACGTGATTGAAAGCTTCCCAGTGACCAATGTGAAACGGCATCCAACCGCCAAGGAAAAGTGTTGCACCTATCGCACAAACAATGAACACATTTACATATTCAGCAAGGAAAAACATCGCAAACTTCATCCCCGAATACTCTGTATGAAAACCTGCGGTTAATTCAGACTCTGCTTCTGCCAAATCAAATGGAGCCCTGTTTGTTTCTGCTGTTACAGCAATAATGAATATGACAAAGGCTATGATAACTGGAATATGACCTTTAAAAATCCACCAGCCATCTGCCTGGGATAATACTATATCATTTAGGCTAAGGCTTCCCGTTAGTACTACCACCGCCATGATGGATAAACCTGCAGACAGCTCATAGCTTACAATCTGTGCACCACTTCTCATTGCACCCAACAAAGAATATTTGTTGTTGCTTGCCCAGCCTGCCATTAAAATGCTAATCACCATTACTGATGAAACAGCCGATACATACAACACACCAATATTAATATCCCAGAGTTGAAAATTCTTTGCAAAAGCAATTGGCGCCATCAACAACATCGCAACGACTATTGCAACTAAGGGCGCCAGGTTAAACAAAAATTTATCTGCTCCATCGGGTGTGAGTCCTTCTTTCACCAATAGCTTCACTGTATCTGCCATTGATTGCAGCATACCTTTCGGTCCTACCCTGTTTGGTCCCAGCCTGATTTGAATCCATGCAGAAACCTTTCTTTCCATAATTACCAGCACCAAACCCAGCACTGCAAACAAACCAATCACACATACACCGGCAATCACCATCTCAATGATCAATGTCCATGTATCATTTACATGCGCCCTCAGCCAGGTGTCTATTGCTTTTGATATGTCTGCTAAACTGAACATAAGAGGCCTCTCTCCCGGTCCCTCTCCCAAAGAGAGGGAGGCCGAGCTTTATATTTTTTATTATCTTTTGTAATTAAGCATTTCAGCTTTTTAATCTTTTTTCAACAATTAATCACCACTTCACTACTCAGCATACACTCTCAAAACTTTAACTCTTGCCTTTAAGTCCCCTTTGGGGGATTAAGGGGGCCGGCCTACCTGTCAATATCCGGTATCACCAAATCCAGCGTACCCATCATTGCCACCAGGTCACCAATCTTACTTCCTCTTGCAATATGATCCAGTATACTCAGGTTACTAAATCCTGGAGAACGAAACTTGATCCTGTATGGTGTGGTTCCTCCTTCGCTTACAATGTACACACCAAATTGTCCCCTTGCTGTTTCTACTCTCTGAAAAAAATCTCCTTTGGGCAATTTCAATACGGCTTTTGTTTTTGCCTGGTAATCACCTTCCGGTATATTATCAATTAACTGCTCAATGATTCTTATTGACTGCTGCATTTCTCTCATACGCAGCATATACCTGGCAAATGAATCACCAGCTGTTTCCAATACTTCATCAAATGCTATGTTCTCATATCCATCATACGGATAGATCTTTCTAATATCACTACTTACACCACTTCCTCTTGCTACTGGTCCTGTACACCCGTAAGCGATAGCATCTTCTTTTGTAATGATGCCCACACCTTTCATCCTGTTTTGAAAAATGGTATTGCCCGTAACAATCTCATCCATCTCACCAATCTTACTTTTAAATTGGGCGATAAATGCTTTTACTTTTTGCTGGAATGTTGGATGAATATCCTGCATTACACCACCGGGTACCATGTAGTTCATGGTAAGCCTGGCGCCGCAGGTATCTTCCATTATTTCGTTAATCGTCTCCCTTTCTCTAAACGTATGGAAGAACGGCGTAAATGCCCCCAGGTCCATTGCCATTGCACCCAGCCACAATTCATGCGATGCAATCCTGGTGAGTTCATCCATCAAAACCCTGATCACCTTTGCCCTCGCCGGTATCTCTATCTGCATCGCCTTTTCTACTACTAATGCGCAAGCATGGTTATTAATGTGGCTGCTCAGGTAATCCATGCGGCTGGTTACATAAATGAACTGCCGGTAGGTTAAGCTCTCACACATTTTTTCTATAGAGCGATGGATATAACCGAGATGTGGTTCTACTTTTTTAATGGTTTCACCATTCAGCGTAATCACCAAATGCAGCACACCATGCGTAGCCGGATGTTGCGGCCCCACATTGATCACAAACTCACCACCCTCACTGGTCCTATCACTTATTATGTCGGTTTGCGTGTACATGCAGATTTATAAATACAATTTTTATTGTTCTAGCTTTTGTTCTCTTTTCAACATCGTTGTGTCACTCACTTGTACGATGTTTTCTTTATTGAGCTTTAATTATGTTCCAATCAAAAAACTATTTCAAACTCAAGAGCTGCTGCCTTTAAGTCCCTTAAGGGGATTTCGGGCTCTACAACTTTATCATATTTACAGGGTCCTCAAAATTCTTCCGCAATGGATTCCTTCCTTCCCATCCATCCGGCAAAATCAACAATCTCAAATCAGGATGATTTAAAAAGTTGATACCAAACAATTCATACACTTCCCTCTCATGAAAATTGGCTGTTGGCCAGATATCACAAATCGTTTCTACTTCCGGCTTATCAGCAGGCAACTTAATTTTTACAATAAGGTTATGGTGATACGTGGTTGAATCGAGGTAGTACACCATTGTAAAATGTGTCTTCCAGTCTATCGCAGTGCAAAACGTAAGAAAATCAAACTGCAGTGCCTCATCATAAAACAGGTGCTTTGCAAAGGCTTTCCATGAAGCAGTGTCTACATTCACCGTCACAAATTCTCCTCCTTCTTCAAAAGAAGCCCCGGTAAGCAGTTCGGTAATTTTCGTTTTTAGTTCTTCGTTCGTCATCAACTTATATTGGACTTCGGTAAGTCACCTTATTATTTAGGATCCTTTATTTGCTCTCTTGTATATCCAGCTTTTATTTTTTCCTGCAGCGATATCAATGCATGCAGCAATGCTTCAGGTCTTGGTGGACATCCAGCCACATATACATCCACCGGTATCACATGATCTGCACCTTTCACTACAGAATAAGTATTGTAAAAAAAAGGACCACCACTTATCGCACAGGCACCCATTGCTATCACATATTTTGGGTCAGCCATTTGATCATACAATCTTTTTAATACCGGTGCCATTTTATTTACAATGGTTCCGGCAATGATGATCACATCAGCCTGCCGGGGTGAAGCACGTGCTACTTCAAAACCAAATCTTGAGAAATCATATTTGGCGCCGGCAACGGCCATGTATTCAATTCCACAGCAACTGGTAGCAAATGTGAGCGGCCATAAAGAATTACTCCTTGCCCAGTTGATCAGTTCATCCAGTTTACTCAGCATAATTCCACCACCCGGTAAGTCGTGAACTTCACCAGGAAATACGGCCCCCTCTGATCCCGCCACCGGCGGGACTTTTGAAGCTTTTGAACTATTTGAAGTATTATCCATTTGCAGTTTCACTATATTTTAAACTCTTGCACAATTAGACTCCTGCCTTATCCCTCCCCATGGGGGAGGTTAGGTGGGGCCTTTACACCCACTTCAATGCACCCTTCTTATGTGCATATAAAAATCCCATAAACAGTATAAAAAAGAAAATGATCACTTCTATCAATGCAAACCAACCCACTTTTTTTGCCACTACCGCCCAAGGATAGAGGAAAACCAATTCTACGTCAAAAATCAAAAAGATGAGTGCGAATAAGTAATAGCCAACATTTAACTGGATCCATGTTTTACCCTGGGTGGGAATACCACATTCATAAGGCTGGCCTTTTTGGATATTGGTACTTCCTTTATTTACCAGGCGGGCCAACAAAATAGCAATGATGCCAAAGGTGAGGCCGGCAAGAATCAAGACAATCATCGAGGCTGCTCCCATAAAATCACAGTTGGTTTAGCAGATTTTTTTTGATGAGCCAAGGTAGGAAAAATATTGATAAAGAAATTATCTGCGTAAACAAGTATGGATCATTGCAATCAATGATATAGATCATTTTTAAAGTATGCCTGCCCTGCATCAATGTTTATCCATAGATCTCCAGGTGTATGTGCGATTTATCATAACCCATATCCAGTATACGTTTCTTTGCTTCATCCAGCATACCTCGCCACCCACATACATAAAAACTAGCCGGTTGTCTTTGTGCACAAATTTCTTCATAAAGCGGATGTACATAACCACATTTACCATCCCATGTTTCCCTTGATAATGTGGGCAGGTAATAAAAATTGGAGAAAGTTTCCTGCAGTTGCTTCAATTCATCATGATACAATAAAGCCTCACGGGTGCGGCAACCGAAGATGAGATAAATATTTTTGTAGGGAATTTGTTGATTTCTTATATGATGAATCATAGATCTGAAGGGAGCAATGCCTGTGCCGGTGCAGATCATCAGCAAGTCTTCATCCAATGGTTGTTTTAAAGTAAACACGCCCTGCGGCCCACGAAAGGGAATTTCATCTCCTACTTTTATTTCATTAAAAAGATAAGGTGTGCCTGCACCTTTTTGATCCAGCACAATAATCAGTTCAAATACATTGGTACCATCCGGCCATGAAGCGATGGAATAACTGCGCCAGCGTTTATTAGCTTTCTCATGAATAGGAAGATCGAGTGTTACAAATTGTCCCGGTTCAAAATCAAATTTGTCCAGTTCCGGTACTTCAAACCAAAACCGTTTGGTGTCTGGTGTTTCATCTTTTATCCTGATAACTTTTGCTTTTCGCCAGGGTTGCAGTGCCATCGTTTTACAATTTTTGCAATGTTACAAACAATGATATAAACAGGTAACTAGTTCCTAAGAAGATTGTTTACCAAGTACATTTAAATATCGCATCTAGAAAATAAAAACAGCCGCCATCGCTGGCGGCCATTTTATTATACCCTCAAAACAAAGTTTATAAGCTCATCATTTCTTTAAACTTAACGGCCTGCCTCCTGCTCACTTCAATTTTCTCGCCGCCCTGTATTTCAAGCAGCAGTCCACCATTAAAATAAGGCTCAATTTTTTCTATCATCCGCATGTTTACAATATGCTTCCTGTTAGCCCTGAAGAAAGTTTTTTCATCCAGTCTTTCTTCCAGCGCATTCAGCGATTTTAATATCAATGGCTTGTTGCCTGCAAAAAATACCTTGGCGTAATTGCCCACACTTTCAAACAAACGCACTTCTGATAGCTTTACAAACCAGCAACGTTCACCGTCTTTCACAAATACCTGGTCGTTTTCCGTAAGTATGCCGCGGTTGCCTGCATGCTGTGCTGTTTCTTTTTCTTCTGCCTGCTGTAATTTTTGTAATGCATCTGCCAAACGTTTTGGCTCAATCGGCTTCATTACATAGTCCAATGCATTTACCTCAAACGCCTTCAATGCATATTCATCATAGGCTGTGGTAAAGATTACATGCGGCGCCTTGTCTAATTCCTGCAGCATATCAAAGCCGGTTTTGCCGGGCATCTGTATATCTAAAAAAACAAGATCAGGATTTAGTAAATCTATTTTTTCAATCCCCTCGTCAGCGTTGGCAGCTTCATCCACCACTTCTATTTGAGGAAAATCAATCAGCAGTTTTTTAAGTTCATTCCTCGCCAATCTTTCATCATCAATAATAATCGCTCTATGCATATTTTATATTTTGAATGGTTGTAACCGGCATGATAATTTTTGATTCTACCAGGTCATTATCTAAATTCCTGATATCAAATGTAGCTTTTCCCTGGTACAAAAGATTCAGCCTGTCTTTGGTACTTCTTACACCAAAGCCTTCGCCATCTGAACCCATCGCCAATTGCCCTGAATTTTGAACCACCACTTCATGACGGCTACCGACAAAATGAGATTTGATGATAATTACGCCACCACTAATTCTTTTGCTTATTCCATGCTTAATGGCATTCTCTACCAATGTTTGCAGCATCATTGGCGGTACAGGCTGGTTAAGTGTTTCTTCATCTATTTCCATCTCAATATTCAGCCTTTCCTCAAATCGGATTTTCTCAAGCGCCAGGTAATCTTTTACAATATTCAATTCTCTTTCCAGCGGCACTGTTTCCAATTTTTCAGCCTGCATGCTGCTTCGCAGGATATTGCTCAATTCAGTAATTGCTGTTCTTGCCCTTGCTGGATTTTCGTCTACCAGTGCCCGTATACTGTTGAGTGCATTAAAAATAAAGTGAGGGTTGATATGAGACTTAATGGTCTTAAGTTCTAACTCTTTTACCAATGATTGCAGTTTGAGTGTATCAAATTCCTGCTTGCGGTTTCTTTCTACATAATGATAAGTGTAGTAAATCAGGTTCCATATAAAGAGCAGGAAAAAGTTATTGATGA
This sequence comes from uncultured Ferruginibacter sp., assembly GCA_964505135.1. Classification (GTDB taxonomy): domain Bacteria; phylum Bacteroidota; class Bacteroidia; order Chitinophagales; family Chitinophagaceae; genus Ferruginibacter. The sequence goes on along the minus strand of CAZDHQ010000125.1, from coordinate 287 downwards.
TGTTCCGCATTACTTCATTAATCAAAGAAATCTTTAAAGTACTGTCATCATTCAGGTGAAGCATTTTTACAATTGCTACATTGGCACAAGCATAAATGATGGCGAATAAAATAGTGACAAGAATGAGAGAAACGATTTGTGTTTGTAATTGCTTTTGCAGCAGGCGGTATTCTTTAATTACCATCCGCATGAGGTGTGAAAAAATAAGCCCCAATACAACCCCAATAGTGATGAGCAGGAAAAAGGAATTGACTTTTCGTACGGAAAGGGTTAAAAAAAAAAAAAAA
>CAZDHQ010000124.1:0-9039 GCA_964505135.1 uncultured Ferruginibacter sp. | reverse complement strand
AGTTCTTTTACCAATCCTTCAGGCGTCAAAGTTATTTTTTACGGCATTTTAATTGGTCTTGTAACAGGACTCTTAGGCGCTGGTGGAGGATTCCTATTGATTCCTGTACTCGTATTAATTTTAAAGATGCCGATGAAACAAGCCATTGGCACATCATTACTCATCATCGCATTAAACTCGTTGATTGGCTTTACCGGCGACATTGGCCACTTCATCATCAACTGGAAATTTTTATTGAGCATCACCTCCATCGCCATTGCAGGTATTTTTATTGGAACTGCACTGGCAAAAAAAATTGAAGGCAATAAACTAAGGGCTGCGTTTGGATGGTTTATTTTAGTGATGGGGATTTACATTATTATACATGAGACGCTTTTTTCTTGAAGTTTTAAAAGTTTAAGGTCTAAGGTTTAAGGCTGTTGAAAACTTTCGACCGTTTAAGACGTTGATGCGTTTAAGGTTTAAATTCTAAGGTTTAAGGTTTTTTAAATCGTTAGTACGTTTAAGTCGTTTACGACGTAATGATGTTGCGCTTGCAAAATCTTAAAACACTGATATTTTTAATACTTCCGCCAAAATCAGACATCGACAAATCAACCATCAGCCATCCAAACTGATTTTCGTCATACCAACCACTGACATCACTCATCCACGAACGTAACTTTTGTAACGCTTTGCTATTGATTTACGGATAACTTTTGTACCAGCAATTACGCTTCATCATCTATGAAAGTAGAACAAATTTATACCGGTTGTATAGCGCATGCCGCATACTATATTGAAAGCAATGGCGAAGCTGCCATCTTTGATCCATTGAGAGAAGTGCAGCCTTATATAGAAAAAGCACTAAAAGATGTTGCTACCATCAAGTATGTTTTTGAAACACATTTTCATGCTGATTTTGTAAGCGGTCATTTAGACCTAAAAGCGAAATCAGGCGCCAGTATTGTGTTTGGGCCGAATGCCAAACCTGCTTATGAGGCTATCATCGCCACGGATGGCCAGGTGTTTGAAGTAGGAAAATACAAAGTGAAAGTGATACATACACCCGGCCACACGCTGGAGAGTACCACTTATTTATTGATAGATGAAAATGATGCAGCATATGGATTGATCACCGGCGACACACTTTTTATCGGTGATGTGGGCAGACCCGATTTAGCACAGCATGTGATAGCTGAACTAACAGAAGATAAACTGGCGAGAATGCTTTATCATTCTTTGCATGAAAAAATATTGCCACTGAGTGATGAATTAATCATTTATCCCAATCATGGTAAAGGAAGTGCCTGTGGCAAAATGATGAGCAATGAAACAACGGATACACTCGGTCATCAAAAGAAAGTGAACTATGCATTGCAACCGATGAGTGAAGATGAATTTGTGAAAGCAATTCTTACCGGCCTTACGCCACCACCCGGCTATTTTCCCAAAAATGTTTTGATGAATATCCAGGGATATGAAAGTCTGGACACGATTTTAAAGCGTGCGCACAAACCTCTGAACCCGGATGAGTTTGAATTCATCGCAACAGAGATGAGGGCATTGGTATTAGATACAAGACCCGCTGCTGATTTTGCAAAAGGCTTTATACCCAACAGCATCAATATTGGACTGGATGGAAATTTTGCACAGATGGTAGGTGAATTAGTGCCTGATATCAACCAACCCGTTTTATTAATCGCCAATGAAGGCAAGGAATACGAAGCCATCATTCGTTTATCAAGAGTGGGATATGATCATGCCATTGGTTATTTAAAAGGCGGCTTTGTTGCATGGAAAAATGAAGGAAAAGAAGTGGACAGCATTCACCGGATCAGTGCAAGACAACTGGAAGAAAAATATGAAGATGAAGATATGCTGCTGATTGATGTGAGAAAGAAAAGCGAATACGATGCAGAACATTTTATTGGCGCATTGAATATTCCATTGCACCTGATCAATGAACACCTGGCTGAGTTTCCAAAAGACCAACCTTTTGCCATACACTGTGCCAGCGGTTACCGCAGCATGATAGCTGCATCCATTTTAAAACAACGTGGCTGGAACAATTTTGTAGAAGTGGCTGGTGGCTTTAGGGCAATAGCGCTTACCACCATTCCCAAATCACAATACATAACGCCCACGAGTATGTTATAATAGTTTTGTTGTTGACTTTGAGTAAGGGTTGCTTGTCCAGGCAGCCCTTTTTTGGGTCGGGGCGCTTAAGCGACCTGAACCATAATCAATTTGACAATTGGATAATTGAGCAATTTGACAATGCAGCCCCCGGGTCGGGACGCTCCCAGCGGCCTGAACCACAATCAATTTGACAATTGGACAATTACGTAATTTAACAATGCAACTGTTCAGCAATCAAACAATTGAACAATTGAACAATTGAACCATTCAACAATTAACCCTTTTTTGTAACTTTTGTAACCATCTCCCCGCCTCCATTTCCCCAACTTTGCCCTATCAAATCCGCAACAAATGCACATCGAACAAATATATACCGGATGCCTTGCACAGGGCGCTTACTACATCACCGCCAATGGAGAAGCGGCCATCATAGACCCTTTAAGAGAAATACAACCTTATCTTACCAGGCTTGAAAAAGACAGGGTAAAACTCAAATATATTTTTGAAACGCATTTTCATGCAGATTTTGTAAGTGGTCATATTGACCTGGCGCAAAAAACAGGTGCCAGCATTGTATATGGACCAACAGCCAAAGCTGATTTTAATTTCATTGAAGCAACAGATGGACAGGAATTCTCCATAGGAAAAATTACCATTAAAGCACTGCACACACCAGGCCATACAATGGAAAGCACTACCTACTTATTAAAAGATGAAAATGGAAAAGACCATGCCATCTTTAGTGGTGATACACTTTTCTTAGGCGATGTTGGCAGGCCTGACCTGGCACAAAAAGCAGCGAACCTTACGCAGGAAGATTTAGCTGGTTTACTATACGATAGTTTGATGAACAAGATCATGCCATTGCCCGATGATGTAATTGTTTACCCGGCACATGGCGCAGGTAGTGCATGTGGTAAAAACATGATGAAGGAAACAGTAGATACACTCGGCAATCAAAAGCATACCAATTATGCATTGAACCAACCGAGCAAACAGGCTTTTATAATGGCAGTAACAGAGGGACTCACACCACCGCCAGGCTACTTTGGTTTTAATGTTTCGATGAACAAAACCGGCTATGCATCTTTTGAAACTGTTTTGAACCATGGCATGAAAGCTTTGACGGCAGATGAATTTGAAGCCATTGCAGAAGCGGGTGATGCATTGATTGTAGACACAAGAAGTAACACCGATTTTTATAAAGGCTTTATACCACAGTCAGTAAATATTGGGCTGAATGGCGATTTTGCTCCATGGGCCGGTGCATTGATCGTAGATGTACAGCAACCCATTTTACTGGTAACAGAAGAAGGTAAGGAAGAGGAAACCGTAACAAGACTAAGCCGTGTAGGCTTTGATAATATATTAGGTCATTTAAAAGGAGGATTTAAATCATGGTTGGCAGCAGGCAAGGAAGCAGATGTGGTTTTTAGAATTTCAGCAACACAATTTGCTAAAGAATATAATGCTGCTACTGATAAAATTATTGATGTAAGAAAAGAAACGGAGTACTCGGCAGAACATGTGGAAGATGCTTACAACAGGCCACTGGCTTATATCAACGACTGGATCAAAGACATTAATCCCTATGAACATTTTTACCTGCATTGTGCTGGCGGTTATCGCAGCATGATAGCAGCATCATTACTGCAGGCAAGAGGATACCGGAATTTTACCGAGATAGAAGGAGGCTTTGCGGCAATAAAAAATACTGGTATCCAAACAACAGCTTTCGTGTGCCAGAGCAAGGTTATGAAAAACTAAGCTCACCTTGCAAACCGCTTACCTTTGCAAGCACTCACGAAAAACCAGGGCAGCCTTCGGGCTGCTCTTTATTTTTAGTAATCAGCCATAGCAGTTTCATTAATGGCTAAATTTGCAATGCAATTATCCTTCAATAACCTACTTCTTATGGAATCAGAGATACTGGCCCGGATACAATTTGCATTTACCGTGGCTTTTCACTACATCTACCCACCACTCAGCATTGGCGTTGGATTGATACTCGTAATAATGGAAGGCTTGTTTCTTAAAACAGGCAATGTGATCTATGAACAGATGACGAGGTTCTGGATAAAAATCTTCGCACTTATTTTCGGCATTGGAGTCGCTACGGGCATCATCATGGAGTTTGAGTTTGGCACTAACTGGGCTGCCTACTCGAAATATGTTGGCGATATTTTTGGCAGTGCCCTGGCAGCAGAAGGCATCTTTGCTTTTGCGCTGGAGAGCGGCTTCTTAGGCATTTTGTTATTTGGTTGGAACAGGGTGAGTTCACGTGTTCATTTTCTTTCTACCATCATGGTGTTTTTGGGTTCGATGTTCAGTGCCGTATGGATAGTGGTGGCCAATAGCTGGCAACAAACACCGGCTGGCTTTCATATTGTGGGAGAAGGATTAAATGCAAGAGCAGAGATCACAGATTTCTGGGCCATGGTATTTAATCCATCCAGCGTAGAACGATTGATGCATGTATGGATCGGAGCTTTTTTAGCAGGCGCATTCTTAGTATTAAGTGTGAATGCGTATTATATCCTGAACAATAAATTTCTTTCCATTGCCAAGCCATCTTTTAAAATTGCATTGGCAGTAGCTGCATTTTTTTCTGTTGCACAATTATTTGCAGGGCATAAAAGTGCAGATGGTGTTTCGAAAAATCAGCCGGCAAAACTGGCAGCACTGGAAGGCCATTATGATAGCAGCGCAGTAGCTGATATGTATCTTTTAGGCTGGGTGAATAACAAGGATCAAACAACCAATGGCATTAAAATCCCCGGCGGTTTAAGTTTTTTAATTCACCAGAATTTTAAACAACCGGTGCCGGGATTGAATGCGTTTAAAGAAAACGAAAGACCAACACAGGTAAATGCTATTTTTCAATTCTATCATTTGATGGTGGCTATTGGGATGCTGATGATTGGCATTACGCTCTATGCTGTGTGGCAGTGGAAACGTGGAAAACTATTTGATCAGCGATGGCTACTGCATGTATTTGGCTGGGCGGTATTGCTGCCGCAGATCGCCAACCAGGCAGGATGGTTTAGCGCAGAGATGGGCCGCCAGCCCTGGGTGGTGTATGGCTTATTAAGAACGTCCGATGCGTTATCAAAATCAGTAACGGCCAATCAAATTGTTTTCTCTTTAATTCTTTTCACATTGGTATATGCTACACTGTTTGCTTTATTTCTTTATCTCCTCAATAAAAAAATAAAGCATGGACCGGTGGATGATACAGCAAAAGAAAACATAGAGGAAGGCAGCAAAAGAGACAACCCCATTCTTGAACACAATTAATAACAATGGAAACATTTTTAGGAATAGATTATAATGTATGGTGGTTCCTGGTATTTGGCGCAGTCATTAGCGGCTATGCTATTTTAGATGGATTTGATTTAGGTGCCGGTGCCCTGCATTTGTTTTTAAAGAAAGAAAACAGCCGCCGTATTGCCATCAACGCCATTGCGCCTGTATGGGATGGAAACGAAGTGTGGCTGGTAATAGGTGGTGGTGCGCTGTTTGCAGGATTTCCGGTAGCTTATGCCGCCATTTTCTCAGCGTTCTATGTTCCCTTTATGGTGTTTTTGGTTGGATTGATCTGGCGTGGTGTGGCTATAGAATTTCGTAGCAAGGAACCTGGAAAAAAATGGCGCATGATATGGGATTTCATTTATTCATTTGCATCCACTGTTATCGCTTTGTCACTTGGATTAATGCTGGGCAATGTAGCGCTTGGCCTGCCATTAAACGAACAACATGAGTTCACCGGCAACTGGCTTTCTTTCTTCAATCCTTTTAGTGTAATGGTATCCGTTACCACGCTGGCATTGTTCATGCTCCATGGCGCTATTTACCTGGCCATGAAAACAGAGAACCGGTTGTACACCAAACTTTCCTTGCTGGCAAAAAGCTTTACCATATTTTTTGTAGTTGCCTTTGGCATAACCACTTTATACACGTTATTATACATCCCACACTTAAGCGATCGCATCCGAAGCAATCCTGCTTATTTTATTTTACCCCTGCTGATGTTCTTATCCATCGCCAATATTCCAAGGCAATTGAACAAAGGAAAATGGCGATATGCATTTATAAGTTCTTCTGTTACCATTGCCAGTTTATTGGCCATGGTGGCACTGGAAGTATTCCCTAACCTGGTGTACTCTACCGGCGATGCAGTGAACAGCATTACGATTGATAATGCAGCTTCATCTGCTAAAACCATGAAGATATTATTGTTGATTGCAGCCATCGGTACACCACTGGTAGGCATTTATACAGGCTTTGTATTCTGGACCTTTAAAGGAAAAGTGAAGCTGGATGAAATGAGTTATTAAATGAAGATGAGGCAAGCACCCGTTTGGGTAAAATTTTTATTGGTGTGCGTTAGTTGTATCGCAATAGTTTGGTTGCTTGTAGTATTTGTAAAAGGAATTACTTCGTAAACTGTTCTTTGTAACAAAAGTTACCTGCCTAAGCAGCAGTAGGAATTATCTTTACTAACATAAACCTCAAAAACTTGCATTATGAAAAAAAACATGGGATCTATTGATCGTATTGTACGCATCATTCTGGCAGCAGTATTTGCTGCACTGTATTTTACCAACACTGTTTCCGGCACGCTGGGTATGGTACTGCTGGTATTAGGGGGCGTGTTTTTGTTTACCAGTGTAATCAGCTTTTGCCCACTGTACACTTTGTTAGGTATTAATACCTGCCCTGTAAAAAAATAGTATCCTGTTAAACTTTTGCAAACAATCCATTGGCAGCTTAAGGGCTGCTTTTTTTGTAACCTTTGTTACCAATGAACAACCTTCACCGGCTTAATTTTGTTTTGATGAAAAGAATGATATTATACAACTGGAATTTCTTTAGAGTATTGCGATTGGTATTGGGCATTGCCATTATTGTGCAGGCTGCAATGGCACGGGATATGCTGTTTGCTATTGCAGGATTGCTGTTTACACTGATGGCACTGTTTAATGTAGGCTGCTGTGGTACAGGTACCTGTTACCCGGCACAAAGAAATGATACAACAACTACTACACCTGCAAAAGACATTACGTATGAAGAAGTGGTTTAGCAAAAATAAATTGTATGTTATTGGTGCACTGCTGGGTGCGGTAGCTGGATTTTTATATTGGAATTTTGTGGGTTGCTCCAGCGGCACTTGCATGATCACTTCCAAACCCATCAACAGTACCTTATATGGCGGCACGATGGGTGCACTGTTACTCGGTATGTTTCAAAAAGATCAATCATCCGTTTCATCGGCTAAAAACAAAGACAATGACATTCGGTGAATTAATTAAATCAGACAAACCTGTTTTGGTAGATTTTTCTGCAGAATGGTGTGGACCATGTAAAATGATGGCCCCCATTTTAAAAGATGTAAAACAGGAAATAGGTGATGCAGCCAGCATCATAAAAGTAGACGTAGATAAAAACCCACATGCAGCGCAGGCTTACCAGGTGCAGGGTGTTCCTACCCTCATCTTATTTAAGAGCGGAAAAATTCTGTGGAGACAAAGCGGCGTGGTACCCAAACAGGGACTGGTGAGTGTGATAAGGCAGCATGTTTAGGGTTTAAAGTTTGATGTTTGAGGTTTTCAATTGAGCATTGAGTATTGAACATTGAGCATTGAAAATTTGTCAAGCCATTTAAAGTTTATCAGGCAAATGAGTTTAGAAAGTTTAGACGGTTTAGTTATTAACTAGCAAAAAAAAAATTTATGAATATTCTTCAGCGTTTATTTGGTGCTGCGCCTACTGTTGATTTAAAACAGGTAATAGATGAAGGCGCATTTTTAGTGGATGTAAGAACACCTGGTGAGTTTGCACAGGGGCATGTAAAAGGTTCTGTAAACATCCCGGTTGATGCAATCCCTATGAAGCTCAACCTCTTCAAAAATAAAAAGAACATTGTAGTCTTTTGCAGAAGTGGTGGCCGCAGCAGCATGGCACAGGGCATCTTAAAACAAAATGGCTTTACCAATGTGATCAATGGCGGCACCTGGGATTATGTGAACCGCTTTGTAAAATAAAATGTAAATTGGCTTCCGCTAAAAACGTAAGCTTACATGAATTTTATAGAATGGATCAAACAGCCCTGGCCCTGGTATGTAGCCGGGCCGCTGATTGGATTAACAGTACCGCTGTTATTGATTATCGGTAACAAATCTTTTGGTATCAGTTCTTCACTGCGCCATATCTGTGCAGCCTGTATACCTACCCGCATTCCCTTTCTTCAATACGACTGGAAAAAAGAAGCATGGAATTTATTTTTTGTGCTGGGCATTTTTTTTGGTGGCATTATTGCTGCTCATTACCTCAGCAATCCAAACGCAGTGGTAGTAAATCCAAAGCTGGCCGATGAATTAAATGGCTATGGCATCAATGATTATTCCGGTCTTGTTCCTGCACAGTTGTTCAACTGGCATTCGCTTTTTACAGTAAGAGGAATTGTGATGATGATTGGTGGTGGTTTCTTAGTTGGCTTTGGCACCCGCTATGCTGGTGGCTGTACCAGCGGGCACTCCATCATGGGTTTATCTACTTTGCAATGGCCTTCGTTGGTGGCTACCATTTGCTTTATGGCAGGTGGTTTTTTAATGGCTAATATTTTTCTTCCATTTATTTTAAAGCTCTGACATGATAGAAACAAAAAACTTTACGGAGGACGAAACCGACTATGAAGTTCGCAGCACGGATGCCATGTGTGTGAACAGCAGCCAGTTAAAACCTAAATGGTATCACTATATCAAATACATTGTAGCAGGTATTTTCTTCGGCATATTACTGGTAAAAGCAGAAGTGATCAGTTGGTTCAGGATACAGGAAATGTTCCGCCTGCAATCCTTTCACATGTATGGTGTAATTGGCAGTGCTGTTGTTACTGGTGCGATCGCTGTTTTCATT
>CAZDHQ010000123.1:0-9144 GCA_964505135.1 uncultured Ferruginibacter sp. | reverse complement strand
AAAACACTTTGTAAATCTTTGCAATGTCCAGTTCGCCTTTTGCCTTTACATCATACAAAATATCCTCAAAGTTTTTAAAGGACGCCGTTACCTCAAATGGCTTTTCTTCAAAACTAAAACTGGCTGGTTGTATAGTTAGTTCCTGGTCTTTTAATGAACCACTTGCATTGATTGCTTTTGCTGAAACATTAATATTATTGATTGGATTGGGATAGTAAGAAGTTTTGATGCTTCCGTTTTGAAGATTGATATTAGCAACAGTAAACGGAAACTTATTGGAAGCCGCATCGTATTTTCCTTTTGATGTGGCGTCTATTTTTAATAAGCCGCTTAACACCAGCCCGTCCAATGGGTATACATTTTTTATCTCCCCCAGGTTCACATTGGCATGTACATCTGCACTCACCAGCATATCTTTTAAACTATTGATGGATGCGTTTGCTTTAATGGAATTCTTTAAAGCAGTGGCTGAAAAATTATTGATGCTGAAACCAGTGTTTTTATAATCATGATCAGCGCAGGAACTTTTGATATTAAAACTGATATTGGTTATTGGCTGAGGTAAAGCTGTGTACTTTACATAGCCATCTTTTACATCAGCACTCAGGTTAAATGATGGAATACTTAGTGTTGTTAATTCATGCCGAATAGAAGATGAATTTGGACCGGTAACATACTGACCATCTGCAGTAAAATGCACATCACATTTGCCTTTTAAATCCACATCAGGTAAACCAAATGCTTTGTCCAGGTTTTCGAGATCCATTGTTGCATTCAGTTTTGCTTTCACTGTTGGATTATTGATTCCCTTTGTTTCTACTATTGCACTGAGATAATCTTTATCAATATTAAAAAATATGGAATCAATTTTTACGTGCAGGCTATCCGGGTTAACAGATGGTATATTAGTTTGCAGATTCAAAAACAAATTGGAAGCAGGGAAAGGGGCGCCTTCATATTTTATATATCCTTCCCTGATCTTCATATTGAAATCCAAATCAGGCATTTGATTGGTAGAGGCAATGTATTGGCCTTTCAATGTTAGAAACAGATCGGTGCTTCCTTTAATGGTAGCGTTCTTTTGCCAGTTAATATATTGCGATGGTAAAGCAGTTACAAAATCGTCCAGGTTACTGTTATCGGAGCTTACATTAAAATCAAGATCGTAACCATTCTTTAAAAAATCCAGCTTACCAGTAAACTGTACCGGCAGTTTATTGATCATCAAGCTATTTTTCTGGAAAATAAAGGCAAAAGAACTGGTGTTGATCCGGGTGATTAAATCTGCATTTACTTTTTTATTGGTAAGGTATTGTTCTTTATCAAAAGAAAAATTCATCGAATCAATCTTGATACTGCTGTACAGATCGAAAATGGATTTGGTAAGATCACCATTGCCTTCATAATTGAATCCCTTTGCATCAATCAACATTGGCAATGAACGGTCATCATAAATGATATGACTGTTTTCAATACTGATCTTCTCCAGCTTTAATGAAGCAGTAGATGCGCTGGTGTCTGCTTGTTTTGCAGTACCAGAAGACTTATAAACATTATAATTTGCTTCACCACTTTCATTTACCAGCACATGCATTTCTGCATCACTTAAAAAGATTTTATCAATGTTTATCTTTTTATTGAAGAGCAGGGTTTTTACATTGATGCCAAAAGCAATTTCATCTGCCGCCACCAGTGTATCTTTTTTAAATGGCGCTGATCCCTTCAATGAAAAATCATACAATGAAACAGTGAGGGAGGGGAAGTGATTAAAGAACGACAATCGCACCTTTGAAAAATTCATTTCTCCATCAATGGTTTCATTGGTCCATGCTTTTACTTTTTCAGCCACAGTACCAGGAAATAGAATAGGAATTAAAAACAGCAGCAATAAAATACTGCCAATAACAATACCGGTAGTTTTAAGAATTTTAAGCAGTAGTTTTTTAGGCGAAATTTTCACAGGGCAAATTTACAAGCTAAGGCTAGTATACACATCAAAGAATTTATAATAAAAACAAACGCCGCTCTTTAGAACGGCGTTGTTTGTTTATGCGCTTGTGTAATTCGCTTGTTTAATTTCCCCTTCAGGGGATAGGGGCTTAGCTGCAACCCATGCTGTTTCCACAATTCAAGCATTTGTAGCATGTACCACTGCGGATGGTAATGTGTCCGCAAGTGTTACAAGCAGGTGCATCACTCTGCATACTCTTAGCCGCTGCGTTTACTGCATCCATGCCGCCGGTTGTTGCTTTTGCTTTGGCAGGTTGTTTATCTGCAGCAGCAGGTGTAGCACCACCAATTACCCTCACTTCACTCAGTTCTGGCTTTCTTTCACCAATAGTTGGCGTTGATTCATCCCATGCATCGTTGCCGAGATTTTCAACTTCCTGCTTATCCAGTACATGAACTAAGTCGTTGCGTCCAAGGTATTCATACGCCAATGAACGGAAGATAAAGTCAATGATGGATGTAGTGGTTTTGATATTTGGATGATCCACCATTCCTGATGGCTCAAACCTGGTGAATACAAACTTCTCAACAAACTCTTCCAATGGTACACCATACTGTAGACCAATTGAGATAGCAATCGCAAAACAGTTAAGCATACTACGCATCGTAGCACCTTCTTTTGCCATATCAATAAAGATCTCACCTACAGTGCCGTCACCATATTCACCGGTGCGTAAGAACAGCGCCTGTCCGTTGATCTTTGCTTTTTGTGTAAAGCCACGGCGTTTTGCAGGCAATGTTTTACGCTCCACAATCTTTGCCAGGCGGCCCTTCAGTTGAGTATCTTTACTGCTCTGCATGCGTTTGCTCACTTCATCCAGCAAATCATCAATGGTGAGCTTGCTCATATCAACAATCTGTGGTTCAGTTGATGCAGCTGGTTGTTCTGCAGCAGCAGTTGTTTCTTCTTTTTCTTCTGAAGATTTTTTCTTCTTATCAGATTTATTACTGAGTGGCTGACTCAGTTTAGAACCATCACGATAAAGCGCATTCGCTTTTAAACCCAATTCCCAGCTAAGCCTGTAGCAGTCTGCAATTTCTTCCACTGCAGCTTCATTAGGCAGGTTAATGGTTTTGCTGATAGCGCCGCTCAGGAAAGGCTGAGCAGCACCCATCATGCGGATGTGGCCATGAGCGTGAATATAACGTTCACCTTTCTGTCCACATTTATTGGCACAGTCAAAAACGGGCAAATGTTCTTCTTTCAAATAAGGAGCACCTTCTACAGTCATTGTACCGCACACATACGTGTTAGCTGCTTCTATTTGTTCATCCGTAAATCCTAAACCTTCCAGCAGGCTCCACGTAAAGTCATTGTATTGTTCAGGTTTAAATCCTAAACGCTGTAAAGTAGCTTCACCAAAAGTGAATACGTTGAATACAAAACCAATTTCAAATGCACTGCCTAAAGAAGATTCTACTTTGTTCAATTCTTCCTGTGTAAATCCTTTAGCCAGTAATGATTCTGTATTAATGTATGGAGCACCTTTTAATGTAGCGTGACCTTTTGCATAGTTTACAATTGCTTCAATTTCATTTTCACTGTATTTCAAATTACGCAATGCTGCAGGTACACTTTGGTTGATGATTTTAAAATAACCACCACCACTTAATTTTTTAAACTTCACCAAAGCGAAGTCAGGCTCAACACCAGTTGTATCGCAATCCATTACCAAACCGATAGTTCCTGTTGGAGCAATTACGGTTGTTTGTGCATTGCGGTAGCCATATTTTTCACCTAATTGTACTGCATCGTCCCATGCTTTAATGGCGGAGGTCAATAAATAATCAGGGCAATATTTTGCATTGATACCTTGTGGCTTAATTTCAATTCCTTCGTATGCATCCTGTGCATCATAAGCAGCAGCACGGTGGTTACGCATTACACGAAGCATGTGCTGCTTGTTTTCTTCGTACTTATCAAATGCACCAAGGAAGCCAGCCATCTCAGCAGATGTTTTGTAAGCAATACCAGTCATGATTGCGGTGATAGCACCTGCTATTCCTCTTGCTTCTTCGCTGTCATAAGGAATACCACTTACCATCAGCATTGAACCAAGGTTAGCATAACCAAGACCCAATGTTCTGTAATCATAAGAAAGCTGTGCAACTTCTTTTGATGGGAACTGCGCCATCAATACAGAGATTTCCAATACCACTGTCCATAAACGGCAAGTGTATTCAAAGCCTTTTACATCAAAACTGTTATCGCTTTCTTCAAAGAAACGGCGAAGATTTACAGAAGCCAGGTTACATGCTGTATTATCCAGGAACATGTATTCACTGCAAGGGTTACTTGCACGTATCGGACCGCCTTCTGGGCAAGTATGCCATTCATTAATGGTTGAATCATATTGAATACCAGGATCAGCACATTTCCATGCTGCATAGGTAATTTGTTTCCAAAGGTCACGAGCCTTTACTGTCTTCATCACACGGCCATCGCTTCTTGCTTTCAGTTCCCAATCACCATCTACATCTAATGCTTTAAAGAAAGCATTTGGAACACGAACCGAGTTATTACTGTTTTGTCCGCTTACTGTGCGATATGCTTCACCTTCATAATCACTTGCATAACCTGCAGCAATTAAAGCAGCTACTTTATTTTCTTCTTCTACTTTCCAGTTTACAAATTCCTGTATTTCGGGGTGATCCAAATCAAGACAAACCATTTTAGCAGCACGCCTTGTAGTACCACCGCTCTTAATAGCACCAGCGGCACGATCACCAATTTTTAAGAAACTCATCAAACCACTTGAGCTGCCGCCACCGCTTAATTTCTCCCCTTCGCCACGAATGCTGCTGAAGTTAGTTCCTACACCGCTTCCGTACTTAAAGATTCTTGCTTCTCTCACCCACAAATCCATGATACCGCCTTCATTCACCAAATCATCATCCACACTCAAGATAAAGCAGGCATGTGGCTGAGGACGTTCGTATGCGTTAGCTGATTTTTTTAATTGGCTATCGATTGGATCAACATAGTAGTGACCCTGTGGTTTACCAGTGATACCGTATACTGCATGCAAACCAGTATTGAACCATTGCGGACTGTTTGGTACGCAGGCCTGGTTCAAAATTCCATACACTAATTCGTCGTAGAAAATCTGTGCATCATTTTCAGAAGCAAAGTATCCATATTTTTCGCCCCATATTCTCCAGCAGTGTGCCATACGGTGAGCTACCTGCTTTACGGTAGTTTCCCTGCCGGTAGTTCCATCCGGCTGCGGAACACCTGCTTTACGGAAATATTTCTGTGCAAGAATATCGGTTGCGATTTGACTCCATGACTTAGGAACTTCCACGTTATCCATCTGGAAAACCACCTTACCGCTGGGATCCTTTATCACGGATGTACGGTAATCGTACTCAAACATATCATAAGGAGAAACTCCTTCCTTTGTGAAGTGGCGACTAAACTGCAGCCCACTTGCGGATTTATTGGTTATTGACATAAAAAACGTATTATGGATTAGTTGAAAAAAATATGGTTGTTAGATCGTTAACAAGGGAACGAAAGTATCTGTTGTATGTCATTCTTTTTATGGTGAAATATTAACAGTTGTGGAAAAACAATGTGTACAATTTCATTCTTCCTACAGGCAGTGGATTTGGTGAGTTTTGCACTTTTTGTGGATAGAATTTTCGGGAAAAATAAATGAAAATTTGGTAAACAGTGATAGATCATTTATTGCTCAACCAATTACTCAATTTAAAAAGTGGAATATCGTATAAATCAGTATTAAACAGGTATTGAAGGAAAGTGTATATTGCTGTATAATAAGTTTCACTTAAAACAATCCGACAGTTTTATGCAATACAAAAAAGTTTATACGTTTAGTTCTGTTATTATTGGCATTGTGTTGCTCTATTCCTTTTGCACCACCCTCTACTACGCCGTTATATCAGCAGATATCAACATTTATTCTTTCAGCACTTCCATACCAGCGTTAATAGGTGTATCAGGGCTAATAATTTTTTGGGCAAGCGGCTTTAAAAAAAGCGGGCTTCTGAAAGTTTATTTATCCTTTGAAATCTTTGCCATTCCATTTATTGCCTATTCTTACTTCCGAATGTTTGCTCCGGGTGAAAGTTCAGCATACTACACAGCACCTGAGTTTACACCAATGTTGTTGTTAAATATGGCGGCCACATTTCTCCTGGTTAGCTGCAGCGCCATTCTACTATGGTTTTTATCAAATGAGCAACAGCCTTTGCTGATCCATTTTAAAGATGGAAATGAAACAATCGCCAGCTTTTCGCCTGCGCCTGCAGGTAGCCGCTTTGCCAACAGGCTTATAGATGCCATTATCATGTTTATATTTATGTCAAGCGTGGTAAGCCTGTTTGCAATAAGGTCAGTAACCACAGAAACCTATTTGATCTATTTGGTTGCTGAGATACCAATGGTAATTGTGTATTATTTGGTATTTGAAAGTATTTTCAAAACTACTGCGGGCAAATGTGCTACCAATACCATTGTGGTAAACGAACATGGTGAAAGACCTTCTTTTGTACAAATTCTTGGCAGAACCTTTTGCCGCTTGATTCCATTTGAAGCATTCTCCTTTTTCAATGATGATGCAAGGGGATGGCATGATAGTTTAACCAAAACCTACGTGGTAAAAGCAAGGGATTTTTCTCAAATACAGCCTGAAGAAATTATTTTAGATGCTGAATTAAACCAGCTTCATCAATGAAAACAGTAATACAAAGAGTAACAAAAGCAAGTGTAACAATTGACGGAAATGTAAAATCAGCTATCGCAAATGGACTGCTGGTATTGATTGGGATTGAAGATGCAGATAACAATGAAGACATCACCTGGCTGAGCAGCAAGATTGTAAACCTCCGCATATTTGACGATGAAAACAAAGTGCCGAATATTTCCGTAAAAGATATTGGTGGAGATATTTTACTGGTGAGCCAGTTCACTTTACATGCCAGCACTAAAAAAGGCAACCGCCCTTCGTATATACGTGCCAGTAAGCCCGACTTTGCGATACCAATGTATGAAAAAATGATTGCACAATTGGAAGCAGATTTAGGAAAGAAGATTTATACGGGTGAATTTGGTGCAGATATGAAAGTGGAGTTATTGAATGATGGACCGGTGACGATATTGATTGATAGTAAAGACAGGGTTTGATTACACGAATTAGACTAATTATACTAATTCATTTAACGCTTGAAGTATACATTGGTTGCTAATTCAAACATGTACAATGGCGGATTTAATTTTTAAAGAAGAATCTTTTAAGATTGTTGGCGTATGTATGAAAATTCATTCTGAACTTGGAATGGGCTTGAAGGAAATTAACTATAAGGATGCGATGGAAATTGAATTTATAGATGAAGTAATTCCTTATGAACGTGAAAAGAAATATCTTGTAAAGTATAAGGGCAAAACACTGCGAAACCCTTACGTAGCGGATTTTATAGTGTATGAAGCCATTGTACTTGAGATTAAATCTGCAGCAGCTATTTCAGAAGCACATATGGCACAGGCGTTAAGCTACCTGGCTGTTGCTAAATTAAAATTAGCTTTGGTAATCAATTTTGGAGAACGATCTCTCACATGGAAAAGGATCGTTTTATAATTCGTGTAATTCGTAAAATTAGTGTAATAAAAATGACTATACAACAGGCTCAGCAAGACGTTGACAATTGGATTAAAACCGTAGGCGTTCGCTATTTTAATGAACTTACCAATCTTGGCATATTGATGGAAGAAGTAGGCGAACTATCAAGATTGATGGTGCGGCAATATGGTGAGCAGAGTTTTAAAGAAAGCGACAAAGGAAAAGATCTGGGTGATGAAATGGCCGATGTGCTATTTGTGTTGATATGCCTTGCCAATCAAACAGGGGTGGATTTAACCGCGGCGATGGCAAAAAATTTTGAGAAGAAAAATATCAGGGATGCGAATAGGCATAAGGAAAATGATAAATTGAAATGAAATATCAATACTATGTCTTTCATCAAATCTTTCACAGTCGATACGGAAAAACAAAACCCTTTTCCTTTCTATATACCTGCGGTAAAATTTGCAAAGGATATCGCATTAGGTAATACCATCAACATTTTTGTTGGAGACAATGGAAGCGGCAAATCAACACTGCTGGAAGCGATTGCTTATAAGGTGAATCTGCCGCTGATAGGTGGTTTTATTAAAGCCAATAACAGAACAGGTTTTGATGCAGCTGAAACTTTGGAACCGTATTTAAACATTGAATGGAAAAGACAAACCAGCCGGGGCTTCTTTTTTAGAGCGGAAGATTTCAGTGATTTTATTAATGCCGTTGAAAGGGAGAACAATAAAATTGCGAATGATCTGCATGAATTAAAAGGTGCAGTGGACGATAGCATTATCCAGCGCATGACTGAAAGCATGAATTTTAGCTTGCATGAAATGAGAAGAAATTATGGTGAAAACATGCAGGCATTTTCGCATGGCGAAGCATACCTGAAAATATTGGAAACAAGGATTGGCGATAAGGGCATTTATCTGCTTGATGAACCGGAGGCAGCCCTTTCACCGTTAAAACAACTGTCACTAATGTCTTTAATTATTGAAGTAGTAAAGAATAAAAACACGCAGTTTATCATGGCCACCCACTCTCCCATTTTGATGGGCATACCGGGAGCTGTTATTTATGAAATAAGGGAAGACGAAATACTAAAGGTGGATTTTAAAAACACAGATCATTATAGAATTACCAAAACCTTTTTAGACAACCCTGAATATTACCTGCGGCATTTATAAGAAAAGCTTTCGGCTCCGCTTCAATTAAAGTTGACCAAAGATTCACGGATGAACGGACTGCGACGCAACCGAAGCACCACAATGAATAAATGCTGGAGTCAAAAAAGTCCGATTTTAGATCTTCCACTTTTTACGTTTTTACTTTTAACTTTTGACTTATTTTTGCCGCCTTATGGCAAACGAACAATATAATTTCCAGGAGCTGATTGCACACTGCAAAGAATACGGATATATTTTTCAATCTAGTGAAATTTATGATGGGCTGGCTGCGGTTTATGATTACGGCCAAAATGGTTCCCAGCTTAAAAAGAACATCAGGGATTATTGGTGGAAAAGCATGACGCAACTGCACGACAATATCGTGGGCA
>CAZDHQ010000122.1:0-9146 GCA_964505135.1 uncultured Ferruginibacter sp. | reverse complement strand
TTCCAAGATAAGAGCCGAGCAATCCTCCAGCCACCGCAGCTACAATCCAACTAAGTGAATGGCTGTTAAAACTGTTTTCAGTAAATTTTGCTGCGGCTAATCCAGCCAATGAATTACAAACAATAAACAAACTTGATACTGCGGCTGCATCTTTTGCATTGCCCCAGGCGAGTAAAACAATCACCGGGCTTAAAAAAATGCCACCGCCAATATTTAAAAACCCGGATGCAAAACCTATCACGGCGCCCCATATTAAAGCTGTTGTTAAAACCAATTCTTTCTTTTCCTGTTTTTTTTTTGTTTTACCTGTTAATAAACGAATGATGGGAAACACCAATGCAATGCCTAAAATCAGGTTGTACAACTGTTCGGTTGTTTTAAACTTTGACCCAATAAATGCAAAAGGAATGGATGTGATTAAAAACGGCCACGCCAATCTCCATTTAAAGTAACCAGCCCTATAGAACTGGGTAAATGCAATGCCTGCAATAATAATATTCATCACCAATACCACCGGCTTGTACACCGGCATAGAAACATTGAATAAGGTAAGTACCGCAATATAACCGCTGGCGCCGCCATGACCCACCGAAGCATATAAAAATGCTACGCAAAAAAGCAGAACCGGTATCCAGATAATTGATGTGGCCATAGTATAATGAAAGGCAAATATAGTGTAGTAGTGTGGGGAAGTTTTACGAAAAGAAAAACTAAATTGCCATAGAGGTGATAACAATTCTAAATTGTTTAGTTTCAGTCTTGTTATGGAAACATCCTGAGTTTACATCTATTTAAAAAATGAGAACAGCGTTTATTTCCCTTATTTCGTTTCTTATTTTTTTGGGCTGCAGGTTTCAGGCCGAAGAAAAACAATACGAAAAATTGAAAGGCACCAGTGACTGTTTGCCAGGAGCCGACACTTTCAATATAATAACTGTATTTAAAAATGATACTTTAGCAAAACCCTCCAGGCAATTTTTTTCACTTATTGACTTGATACAGCAAAAGGAAATGTTCAAGCCAAAGCTCTACAAGAATCGAAACCTACTAGTTGAAAAGCAAACTGAAAAAATATATCCGGTTGCTTATGATACATGTAAAATGAGCAGGTGGATCACAAAGAATTTCATCATGAAAAATATGAATGTTTCAATGATTAGTTTTATAGGTATGAAGAAGGATAAGTTTATTGGTTACCCGCCTGGGTTATATTTTGAAGAATGGCAATTTACAAATAACTTAGATCGTGACAGTGCAATGAAAATTGTTTCGAACGCTTATAATTATCCGGATAATATTGTGGCATATGAAAAAAGATATTCTCAATTTGTACTGGGTGATAAACGAATATATCTTTTAGAAGCAAGGGCTAAATTTTCCGAATCTTATGCTATAAAATGTAAAAAACTAATTGAGCAGCACATCAAGTCTAACCTGGGCCATTAACTTTTTACTTCACCTGCTTCTGTATCATCTCCGTAAATATCAATACGGATTTTTTTCTATAACTGTCCTTTGGCCAGGTAATAGATGCCTGGCTGATAATGTTCAAGCCTTTGATGGGAATTGTTTTTAATGTCTTCCTCGCTTTAACTGCAGCTACCGTCATGATTGTACACCAATTACCAGTCTCCACCAGTTGAAGCAACGTATTAATGTCATTCAATTCCATTTTTATATTTGGTTTGATGTTATTATTGGCTAATGCTTCATTTAAAAACTGCCTGGTGTGAAAACCTTTTGCCGGCAATACCAATGGAATATCCTGCAGGTCTTTCATTGTCACGGATTTTTTATTGCTTATTTCATTTGATTCATGTGCTACCAATGTAAGATGTGAATCATACAATCTCTGTGAGATGAACAATTCATTGTCCTGTAATTCTAAAAAAGACAACAGAAAATCAACTCTTGCTGAACGTAGTTTATCCAGCAGCTCCTGCGATGTACCAAATTCTACCATGATTTTTACATCAGGATACTTGGCCGAAAACTGCACCAGCACGGGTGTGAGCAATGATGATAAGCCATAGGTAACACCGATTCTTAACTCGCCTGTTTTCAATCCTTTTAAATCATTGATTACCAGCCTGCCGCTATCCGCATCCAAAATCGTTTGCCTTGCATACGGTAAAAACTTACTGCCTGCTTCTGTCAACCGCACTCTTTTTCCAATACGGTCAAACAACGGCATGCCCAGCTCATCTTCCAGTTGCTTGATCTGCTGTGACAAAGTGCTCTGGCTGATGTACAAAGCATGCGCTGCCTCTGTAAAATTTTGCAATTCAGCTGAGCGGATAAAATATTTCAACTGGCGTAATTCCATTTTCTAAATCGGTTTTACCAATGGATGTGATAGAAAAATACATTTATACAAATTTAGGAAGAACCGATAAATTTGAGCTTTGATAATTAGGTCTTTCCTTTCATAGTTAAGCATTACATCATTTAATAATAGTAAATATGAGTAACAAGCCAACCACTTTATTTGACAAAGTTTGGGATGCCCACGTGGTGAGAAAAATTGAAGATGGTCCGGATGTATTTTTCATCGACCGTCACTTTATTCATGAAGTTACCAGCCCCGTTGCCTTCCTTGGTTTGGAAAGCCGTGGATTAAAAGTGTTGTATCCCGGAAGGACATTCGCTACTGCGGATCACAATACACCAACCATCAATCAACACCTGCCGGTAAAAGATCCGCTTTCTGCTAACCAGTTAAAAGCACTGGAAGAGAATTCAAAAAAGTATGGCATCTCTCACTGGGGTTTGGGCAATCCTAAGAATGGTATTGTACACGTAGTAGGGCCTGAAAATGGTATTACTTTACCAGGCATGACCATCGTTTGTGGTGACTCACATACCAGCACACATGGTGCTTTTGGTGCCATTGCTTTTGGTATTGGTACTTCAGAAGTGGAAATGGTATTGAGCTCACAATGCATCATGCAGCCCAAGCCAAAGAAAATGCGTATAACCATTAACGGTAGATTAGGTAAGGGCGTGGTTGCTAAAGATGTTCCGCTGTTTATTCTGTCTCAAATTTCTGCAAGCGGGGCAACTGGTTACTTTATTGAATTTGCCGGTGAAGTATTTGAGAACATGACGATGGAAGGAAGGATGACAGTTTGTAATCTTTCTATCGAAATGGGTGCCCGTGGTGGTATGGTTGCACCTGATGAAACTACTTTTAATTATTTAAAAGGAAGAGAATTGGCGCCAAAAGGAGAAGCATGGGATAAAGCGCTGGCTTACTGGAAAACATTGAAAACAGATGAAGGAGCACAGTTTGATCTGGAATTAAAATTTGATGCAAGCCAGATAGAACCACAAATTACTTATGGTACTAACCCTGGTTTGGGCACAGGCATTTCTCATACTATTCCGAAAGCTACAGAAGTAAAGGATGGCGAAGCTTCTTATAAAAAATCTTTGAATTATATGGGCTTTGCTGAAGATGAAAAAATCATTGGCAAGCCGGTAGATTATGTTTTCCTGGGAAGCTGTACCAATGGCCGCATCGAAGACTTCCGTGCTTTTGCAAGCATTGTAAAAGGAAGAAAGAAAGCAGACAACATCACTGCATGGCTGGTACCAGGTTCACACATTGTGGAGCAACAAATAAAAGAAGAAGGCATCCTGGATATTTTGAATGAAGCAGGTTTTGAATTGCGCCAACCAGGTTGTTCAGCATGTTTGGCAATGAACGATGATAAAATCCCTGCAGGCAAGTATGCAGTAAGTACTAGCAACAGGAATTTTGAAGGAAGACAAGGTCCCGGTGCAAGAACCATGCTGGCAAGTCCATTGGTAGCTGCTGCTGCTGCTGTAACAGGCGTGGTAACAGATCCAAGAGAATTGATTGCATAAGGCAATGGCTGATGTCCGATGTATGATTTAGGATATTTTAATAAATCAGACATTCTACATCTTCAAAAGCCTTTACAAAGAAATATGGGATGTTGCGTTTGAAGTAAATCAGACATCAGACATCCAACATCAGACATTTAAATCATACATCATCCATCAACAAATCATAAATAAATTTATGGCTTACGATAAATTCACTGTACTAACCAGCTCAGCAGTTCCACTGCCCATTGAGAATGTAGATACAGATCAAATCATTCCTGCACGTTTTTTAAAAGCTACAAAGAGAGAGGGTTTTGGTGATAATCTTTTCCGTGACTGGCGCTATAACGGTGATGATAGTCCCAAAAAAGATTTTGTATTAAACAATCCTATCTATTCAGGCAAGATACTGGTGGGCGGCAAAAACTTTGGTAGTGGTAGCAGCCGTGAACATGCTGCCTGGGCTATTTATGATTATGGCTTCCGCTGCGTAGTATCCAGTTTTTTTGCTGATATCTTTAAAGGCAATGCTTTAAATATTGGCATATTACCGGTAACAGTTAGTCCTGAGTTTTTAGATAAAATCTTTAAAGCAATTGAAGCTGATCCAAAAGCACAATTGGAAGTAAATCTCCCTGAACAAAAAATTACCATTCTTGCAACAGGTGAGTCTGAGTCCTTTGACATCAACGGTTATAAAAAACATAACATGATCAACGGCTTTGACGACATCGATTACTTACAGGCTATGAAAGGAGACATCCAGACTTTTGCCGCTCAAAGTATTTATTAAGGTAACTTGCAGGCAATATGGCTCCAGCACATCGTTATGTAGAAATAATGGACACCACACTCCGTGATGGTGAACAAACAAGTGGTGTATCTTTTTCCGCTTCAGAGAAATTAACCATTGCACAATTGTTATTGACTGAAGTAAAAGTTGACCGCATTGAAATTGCATCTGCACGGGTGTCAGAAGGTGAGTTTGATGCAGTGAAGAAAATAACGAAGTGGGCCAAAGAAAATAGCCTGCTTGGCAAAGTGGAAGTACTCACATTTGTGGATGGTGATGTATCTGTTGACTGGATGATAAAGGCTGGTGCCAAAGTGATGAATCTTTTAACCAAGGGTTCTCTCAATCATCTTACCTATCAATTAAAGAAAAAGCCTGAACAGCATTTTGCAGACATTGCGGCGGTGATTGCATTGGCAAAGAAGAAAGGCATTGAATGCAATGTGTACCTCGAAGACTGGAGCAATGGTATGCGTCATTCTCCTGACTATGTTTATCAATACTTAGACTTTATTACAAAGCAGCCGGTAAAAAGAGTCATGCTGCCAGATACACTCGGCATTCTTACGCCGGATGAAGTGTACCAGTTTATTTCGGCTATTGTTCAGCGTTATCCCAAAACGCATTTTGATTTTCATGGGCACAATGATTATGATTTAGGTACGGCCAATGTTTTGGAAGCATTGAGGGCTGGCGCTCATGGTTTACATCTTACGGTGAATGGCATGGGGGAAAGAGCCGGTAATGCGCCGCTTGCAAGTGCTATAGCGGTGATGCATGATTTTCTGCCCAATATCAAATCATCTGTTGTTGAGAAATCATTGTATCATGTAAGCAAGCTTGTTGAAACTTTTTCTGGTTTCCGCATTCCTGCAAACAAACCTGTGGTGGGTGAAAATGTGTTTACACAAACAGCCGGTATACATGCAGACGGTGATAAAAAGAACAAATTGTATTTCAGCGATTTGATGCCGGAGCGTTTTGGCCGCCAGCGTAAATATGCCTTGGGCAAAACAAGTGGTAAGGCTAACATTGAAAATAACCTGGCGCAACTCGGTATTCAATTATCAGATGCCGACTTGAAAAAAGTTACGCAGCGAATTATTGAATTAGGCGATAGAAAGGAAATGGTAACACAGGCTGATCTTCCTTATATCATTTCAGATATCCTTGACAGCAAAGCAATCAATGCTGACAAGGTAAAGATTGAAGATTATGTGCTCACGCATGCAAAAAATCTCAACCCATCAGCAACCATTAAAATCAGGATTGATGGTGAACTGTTTGAAGAGCATTCACAGGGTGATGGCCAGTATGATGCTTTCATGAATGCTTTGAAGAAAGTATACAAGCAAAAGAAATTGGAACTGGCAACACTAACGGACTATGCTGTACGCATTCCACCCGGAGGCAAAACAGATGCCTTGTGTGAAACAGTTATTACCTGGAGTCACAATAACAAAGAATTTAAAACCCGTGGCCTCGATAGCGATCAAACGGTATCGGCTATAAAGGCTACACAAAAAATGCTCAACATAATATAAAACTTGCACGCTGAGCCGCTGAGGCCGCAGTTTAGATCAAAAATACTCAGCGCACCCTGCGTCTCTGCGTGAAATAAAATTACTCATGGCAACAAAACACATCTTAATTGTTCCCGGTGATGGGATAGGACAGGAAGTAACAGCAGTTGGTAAAAAAGTATTGGACAAGATTGCTGCAAAATTCGGACACACGTTTACGTATGATGAAGCATTGATTGGTCACGTGGCTATTGAAGCTACCGGTGTTCCGCTGCCGGATGAATCATTAGAGAAAATGCGTCAATCTGATGCCGTATTATTTGGCGCAGTAGGTCATCCAAAATATGATAATGATCCTTCAGCGAAAGTTAGACCGGAACAGGGTTTGCTGAAGATGAGAAAAGAGTTGGGTTTGTATGCCAATCTTCGCCCTATTAAATTGTTCGATGAATTACTGGAAGCATCCAGCATTAAACCGGAAATTTTAAAAGGGGCTGATATTTTATTCTTCCGTGAATTAACCGGTGATATTTATTTTGGTGAAAAAGGAAGAAAGAACAATGGCGATACAGCTTATGATATTGCAGAGTACAACCGTTTTGAAGTAGAACGTATTGCAAGAAAAGCTTTTGAAGCAGCCAGGACAAGAAGAAAAAAATTATGCTCCGTTGATAAAGCCAACGTAATTGAAACCTCCCGTCTTTGGAGAGAAGTGGTGCAAAAAGTTGCAACAGAATACCCTGATGTGGAAGTAGAGCACCAGTTTGTAGATGCCACTGCCATGTTATTGATTAAAGATCCACGCCGCTTTGATGTGGTGGTTACGGCTAACTTGTTTGGTGATATCTTAACGGATGAAGCTTCTCAAATTGCAGGTTCCATGGGTATGCTGGCAAGTGCATCGGTTGGTGATGGTACCGGCGTGTATGAACCAATACATGGTTCTGCACATGATATCACGGGTAAAGGAGTTGCCAATCCTTTGGCTTCTATTTTATCTGCTGCTTTATTGCTGGATATTTCTTTCGGTATGAAACAAGAATCAGAAGCGGTGATCAATGCAGTGGACAAGGTATTAAAAGAAGGTTACAGAACAAGAGATATTGCAGATGCAAAAACACCAGCTGATAAAATATTAGGTACAGACGCTATTGGTGAACAGGTACTGAAATTCTTATAAAAATGTTGGTACAAAAAAGTAAAGGTTCTGTCATTACAACAGAACCTTTTTTTATTGGTTTCAGGTTGAATTAGTTTTTAATCCATTCTTCAATCACTCTACGCATGGTGTCTTTAGCAAATGGCTTGGAGATATAATCATTCATACCGTAAGACATACATTTTTCTTTCTCTCCTTTTACGGTGCCGGCAGTTAACGCAATAATTGGCACAGGCGCTTCTGTTTCTGATTTACGAATTTCAGCGCAGGCTTCATAGCCGTCCATCTCCGGCATTTGAATATCCATGAATACAATGGAAGGTTTTTCTTTTTCAAATTTCTCCACTGCCTGCAATCCATTGGCTGCTTCTATCACCACTGCATCTGGTATTATTTCTTTTATAAAAATCTTGCATAACGCAAGGTTGATTTTGTGATCTTCTGCTACTAATATTTTTAGCTGTTTGGTTCTTTTTGCCGGTAATACAGCAGTCCCATTTGTCTTTGCAATATCCGGTGTTGTTTTTTGCTCTGCAGTTTTCTTTAGCTGTGATAATGCGTGAAAAAGCTGGTTCACCTTGATTGGCTTTACCAGTTTTTGTTTTACCTCTAATTTTTCACATTCTGCATTGATCATTGCATCATCAGAGGAACTGTACAGCAGGATCACAGGTAGTGGTGCCGTGCCGGAGTATTCTCTGATTTTTTTGATGGTATCAATACCATTCATTTCAGGCATCATGTAATCAATGATAACAGCATCGTACTTTTTTCCTGTTTTTATTTTTTCAAATGCCTCCACTCCGTTTACAGCTTCATCACACCTGATGTGTTTCAATGAAAGCATATCTCTTATAATATTGCGATTGTGGTCGTTATCATCCACTATCAATACATTTTTAATATTTTCCAGATTGTCCCATTCAAATGGATCTCCCCATTGCGTTTGTAATTGCAAATCAAAAAAGAAAATGCTGCCCACACCCTGCTCGCTGGTTAGCTGTAGTTTGCTTCCCATCAGCGATAAAAGTTTATTGGATATGGTAAGGCCAAGCCCGGTACCACCAAATCTTTTGGTAGTTGAATTATCTGCCTGTGAAAATGCTTCAAATATTTTTAATTGATTTTCCGGGGCAATACCAATACCGGTATCACGTACAGAGAAGCGGAAAATCATTTCGTTCTCCGTTATTACTTCCATGAGATCAATTTTTAATTCTATCTCACCTTTTTCAGAAAACTTAATGGCGTTTGATAAGAGGTTAATCAATACCTGCCTAAGCCTTATTTCGTCAGCCCAAATAAATCTTGGCACTTGTGGCGAAATGTTTAGCAGCATTTCGAGGCCTTTGCGGTGTGCCATAAATTTGGTCATATCTGCTACTTGCCCGCCAATATTAAACAAGTCTGCTTTTTCAATAACCAACTCCAGTTTGCCAGCTTCTATCTTTGAGAAGTCCAGTATGTCGTTAATAATATCCAGCAATGAATGAGTGGATTGCGAAACGGCATTCATGTAATGGCGCTGTGTTTCATTTAACTCTGTATTCATCATCAACTCTGAAAAGCCAATTACACCATTGAGTAGTGTTCTTATTTCATGGCTCATATTGGCCAGGAACTCGGACTTTACTTTGCTGGCTTCCTCGGCCTGCTTCTTTGCAATCTCCATTCTTTCTGCTGTTGCCTGCCTGCTGCTGATAAAATAATAAGAAAGGCCAAATACTATGCTGGAGATGATGGTGATGTTGATGATAAAAAATAATTCTGATAGCCTAGGGCTTGGCACAAAAGGCTTTATAGAATACCTGTCTAACAA
>CAZDHQ010000121.1:0-9152 GCA_964505135.1 uncultured Ferruginibacter sp. | reverse complement strand
AAAAATAATTCCTTCGACTTAAAAAAGCCTTCCAATATTACCGACTCTATCGGTTATGATTATGCCACCAATAGGTACTACGTGTATGAAAAAATTGGCAACAAATATTACAGAACACCTACCTATTACACCGCTCAGGAATATTGGCAGTTAAAGGGTAGGCAGGATGAAATAGAATACTTTAAAAAAAGAGCCAATACATTAAGCCTGCTAAACAGGAAATTGGTAAAGCCAAAATTTTCCTTGTACGATAATCTTTTTAACCGACTATTTGGAAATGGAAAAATTGATATTGCACCGCAGGGTAATGTAGACATCATGGCGGGCTACCAGGGCCAGAATGTAAAGAATCCCACTTTGCCTGAAAGAGCAAGAAAGAATGGCGGTTTTGATTTTAACATGAACGCCCAGGTAAATGTGAATGCCAATATTGGCGATAAATTAAAATTCCCCATTAACTATAACACGCTTGCCAACTTTGGCCAGGATAATCAACTCAAATTAGATTACACTGGTGTAGATGACGAAATCATAAAAAGAGTAGAAGCTGGTGTGGTACAGTTTCCTTCAAGAAGCCAGTTTATTCCAGGGTCGCAGCAGTTATTTGGTTTAAAATCGCAGTTGCAGTTTGGTAAGCTGAATGTTACTACCGTATTAGCCAATCAAAAATCACAAAGGCAAAGTGTAAACCTGCAGGGAGGAGCAGCAGCGCAGGCTTTTGAATTCAAGGCGGATGAATATGAAGAAAACCGGCACTTTTTGCTGGGACAGTATTTTAAAGACAATTACAACAAGGTATTGTCAAGGATGCCAGCTATTACGGCACCGACGCAAATCTTACGTTTGGAAGTATGGGTAACTAACAGGAACGGTAGTACGACAAATACGAGAGACATTGTTGCCTTGGCAGATTTAGGTGAGAAAGATCCATACCGCGGTTTCCCCAGTGCTACTAACCCTAATCCACAAGCGCCTTACATTATAAATACCCTTACCAATTTTGCCGCACCGGATAACAACACCAACGACCTTTACAGTAAGATTATCAGCAATGGCCTTAACCGGAATCCATCACTCATTGTAAGTAACCTCCAGGCATTGGGGTTAGCACCGGTACAGGATTTTGAAAAAACATTTGCACGCAAACTGGATTCAACCCAATATTATTTCAACCGCCAGGCGGGCTACATTTCTTTAAGTCAGCCATTGCAGCCTGATGAAGTGTTGGGCGTTGCTTATCAATATTCTTACAACGGAAGAATTTACCAGGTAGGTGAATTTTCCCAGGATCTTCCGCCAGACAGTTTGGTAGCCACACAAAAAGTATTGTTTTTAAAATTATTGAAGGCAACGTCGCAAAGGCCAAGGCTTCCGATATGGCGCTTGATGATGAAGAATGTGTACTCCGTGGGATATGGAACGCTTACACCTACAGATTTTAAACTGAACCTACTGTACCAAGAACCAGGGCAGGGCTGGAAAAGATATGTGCCCTTTGGTGATAAAAACCAGGGAACACCTGTGTTATCACTTGTGAATCTTGACCGGCTCAATAACCAGCTTGATCCACAGCCGGATGGAGTATTTGATTATGTAGAAGGTTATACCGTTTTATCACAATACAGTCGTATTATCTTTCCTGTGCTGGAGCCATTTGGGCGAGACCTTGCATCACAGGTGTACAATACCATTCCTGCTGATGTGGGTGATACACTTTATTACGCACTGTATGATTCCATAAAAGCAGTAGCGCAGCAATATCCTAACCTGAATCGTTTTGTAATTAAAGGCTCTGCAAAAACATCTGGTTCTTCAGACATCAGCATCGGATATAATATTCCCCGTGGTAGTGTACATGTAACTGCAGGAGGGCAAACATTAATTGAAGGAACTGACTATGATATCAACTATGATCTTGGAACTATTAAGATTACCAACCAGGCTATCTTAAATGCTGGATTGCCTGTGCAAGTGAATTTTGAAAACAATGCCGCTTATGGTTTACAGCAGCGTAACTACCTGGGACTGCGTTTAGATTATTTAGCAAAAAGCAGTTTGAAAGAACAATTAGCCATTGGTGGTACCATTGTGCGTTTGGGCGAACGTCCTTTCTTCACAAAAAATAATTTAGGAGATGAGCCCATCAGAAATACCATGTATGGTTTGGATGTGGCTTATCAAAAAGAAGTACCAAGGTTAACCAAGCTGTTAGATAAACTTCCTTTCTATTCAACCACTGCACCATCTACCATTAATTTTTATGCTGAAGGTGCCATGCTTAAACCGGGCCATGCTCCGCAGATTGGCAGAGGCTCCGGTGGTACCGTTTATATTGATGATTTTGAAGGAAGCCGCTCTGGTATAGATCTTCGTTTCCCCGCTATTAGCTGGACATTGGCTTCAACGCCTAAAGGTGCTACGAATGGTTTGAATGATGATGACCTGTTTCCTGAAGCCACCCTCGCTACTTTAGATAATGGTAAAAAAAGAGCCAAGCTTGCATGGTATCAGATTGAACCTGCACTGCAGCAGTTTAGGGGCGCCAATAACCCTTTGGGAGAAAACAGGGAGGAACTGAGTGATCCAAGGGTACGTTTGGTAAAACAAAATGAAATCTTTCCGCAAAGAACAACAGACTACGGACAAAATCAATTGACCACTTTTGACCTTGCTTATTATCCACAGGAAAAAGGGCCTTATAATTTTGAAAGCTCACTGTTAGGTATAGACGCAAATAACCGCTTAAAGAATCCAAAAGAAAAATGGGGTGGTATCATGCGTAATATTGATCAAACAGATTTTGAAACCGCTAATATTGAGTTTATCGAATTCTGGATGCAGGATCCTTTTGTAAAAAATCCCAATGGTACTGGTGGTAAGTTATATTTCAACCTGGGAACTATATCAGAAGATATTTTGAGAGACGGTAAACGTTTTTACGAAAACGGGTTACCTACCCCGTCAGCACAGCAACCAACAGACACTTCTGTTTGGGGAAGGGTGCCGCTGAATCCGATACAGGTAACCAATGCATTCAGTAATGATCCAGCAGAAAGGCCTTACCAGGATGTGGGTTTTGATGGATTGAATGATGATGATGAAAAGACAAAATTTGCACCTTATCTTTCTTCGGTGGGCAGTGTACTCAACTCAGCAGCTTTAGCACAGGTGCAGGCGGATCCTTCCGGCGATAACTATCAATGGTACCGTGATCAAAATTTTACAGCAAACGATGGTATTTTACAGCGGTATAAAAATTTTAATAACCCACAAGGCAATACAAGAGTAAACGATGGTTCCGCTTTTTCGTCTGCGGCCACATTGTATCCAGACCAGGAAGATGTAAATAAGGATAACACGATGAATGAGACAGAAGAATATTTCCAGTACATCGTAGATATCCAGAATCCCAATAATTCTTCTATGCAACCTGGTGTAAACTATATCGTTGATAAGAAGGAAGTATCCGTGGCGTTACCCAATAACAGCAGCAGAACAGAAATTTGGTACCAGTTTAGAATTCCTATTGCATCATTTAGCAAGAGAGTAGGTAATATCCCTGACTTTAAATCTATCCGTTTTATCAGGATGTTCCTCACTGATTTTGACAGCAGTGTGGTGTTGCGGTTTGGAAAGCTGGAACTCACCAGGAATATCTGGCGTAAGTTTCAATACCAGGTAGATGAATCAGGCAGGTACAACCAGCTTACTTCTAATGTAGACTTTAATGTAAATGGTGTTAATATAGAAGAAAATGATAAGCGTTCGCCATTACCATATCGTACACCAAAGGAAATTCAGCGCCAGCAAATACAGAGCAACAATGGTGTAAATCTGTTGATGAATGAGCAGAGTATGTCACTGCGTTTTAATAATATGGGTAAAGGTGATGCAAGAGCTGTACAGCAAACATTTGCCAATAGAGATCTCCGCCAGTTTGGTAAACTCTCTATGTTCATTCATGCAGAGAATTATATTAAAACACCAGACAACATTAAGAATACAGATTTGAATGCTGTAATCAGGATTGGAACTGATTTTGTGAGCAATTACTACGAAGTGAAGATTCCACTTTATATGACGCCGCTCTCGGCAGCATCATTAAATCCTAATACGGATGCGTATAATGATTCACTATGGCTGGAGAAGAATAACCTTGATCTTGATTTGACGGTGCTTACTAAAATAAAAGCGGAGCGTAATGGGAATGGAGCTGATCCCAATGTGATATATCGAAAATTGCAGACTAACGGTCAAACCTATTCGATAATGGGTGATCCGAATTTGGGAGAAGTGAGAGGTATTTTAATTGGTGTGGAAAACGCAAAGAATGTAAGTGCATCGGGTGAAGTGTGGGTAAACGAATTGCGTCTTACATCCATTAATGAAAAAGGTGGATACGCTGCAATGGCAAGACTGGATATGAAGCTGGCTGATCTTGGAACAGTTACCAGTTCCATTGCTATGCATACAACAGGCTTTGGTACACTTGAACAGCGTGTTAATGATCGGTATCGGGATAATCTTACGCAATTTGATGTGGCCACTAATCTTGAATTAGGAAAGTTATTGCCAAAAAAAGCTGCTATATCCATTCCTGTATTTGCCAGTTATTCGCAAACGGTAAGCACACCGGAATATGATCCATTTGATATGGATATTAAGCTGAAGGATAAACTCAATTCTGCAAAAACATCTGCACAAAAAGATTCTATTAAAAATGCCGCGGTGGACTTCACCAGTACCACTACCGTAAACTTTACCAACGTAAGGAAAAACAAGACAGGAACAGGCAAGCCCAAAATTTATGATATAGAAAATATTGACTTGAGTTATTCTTACATCAGTACAAAGAGCCATAATCCGTTAATTGAAAACAATGAAGTAACAAGACACCGAGGAGCAGTTGGCTACAATTTTGCACCACAGCCGAAATACATAGAGCCATTTAAAGGAGTAAAATTCTTTAAAAAGCGAAAGCAGCATTGGTTTGATTTGGTCAAAGACTTTAACGTAAACCTGGCACCATCACAACTAAGTTTTAGAGCCGATATTCAGCGGCAGTTTGGTGCTGTAAGACCCAGAAGTATTGGTTCTGATAAATATAAAATTCCAGAGACCTACGATAAATATTTAATCTTTCAGCGTGATTATATTTTTAGATGGAACCTTACAAGGTCCATCAATGTTGACTTTACGGCAACCAATAACTCACGTGTGGATGAACCTTACGGAAGATTAGACACCAAAGAAAAGAAAGACACGGTATGGCGCAGGTTGCTCAGTGGTGGAAGAAATACATTGTATAATCAAACAGCCAATCTTTCCTATACATTACCTACTACCAAGTTTCCTGCTTTAGATTGGACGGCAGCTAATTTAAAATACCAGGCAACTTATCGCTGGGTAGGTGCGTCAAGGCTGGCGCTGGAATTGGGTAATATCATTGAGAATGGCCAAACAAAAGAGGCTACGCTGCAATTTGATTTTACACGATTATATAACAAGTTTAAATTCTTTAGAGCGCTGGATGTGCCGAGAGCACAGGCTGCAGAAACAAGAACACCACCACAAATAAAAACAGACTCTGTTTTTAAATATGTGATGAAAGATGGTGTGAAAGTGAAGCAGTTTAAAAAACTCAGAACAAGAAAGATTAAAGATCCAAATTCATTGCCTGATGTAGGCCTTGTTGGCAGGGTGTTTGGAAAACTAATAAGCAGTGTAAAGCAGGTGAGTGCATCTATTTCTGAGAATGGCAATACAAGGCTGCCTGGTTATACAGACAGTACAGAATACATCGGGCAAAACTGGAAAAGCATGCAGCCGGGAATGGCCTTTGTTTTTGGTAAGCAGCCGGATACTGCCTGGCTTACCAATGCGGCAAGAAGAGGTGTGATTACAAAAGACAGTTTGTTCAATACCATTTTACAACAACAGTTTACGCAAAGACTCACTTTAACTGCACAAGTGGAACCTGTAAGAGATCTTACTATTTCACTTAATGTAAATAAAACCTTCAGTAAAGATTATTCCGAATTGTTTAAAGACACTACAGGAACCGGTAATCATTTTGGTCATCTGAGTCCATACTCCACTGGTAGTTTTGAAGTAAGTTATATTGCATTCAATACTATGTTTGAGAAGTTTGATCCAAATAAAATCTCAGCTACGTTTACCAAGTTCCAGGATTACAGGGAGATCATTTCTCAAAGATGGCGTAATCAAAATAAATATTCACAAGCGCAGGCCAATGGTACCTATGCTTATGGGTACAATAAGTATGCAATTGACGTATTGGTGCCGGCATTTTTAGCAGCCTACACGGGTGCAGATCCTGAAAAAATTCCATTGATCAATCAAAGCAATCCCAACATTAAGAGTAATCCATTCAAGAGTATTATACCAAAACCAAACTGGAAGATTGATTACACCGGGTTAAGCAGGATTAGTGGCCTGGACAAGATATTCTCTAATGTTACTATTTCTCATGGGTACAATGGATCGCTCAGTATGAATGGATTTACATCCGCATTGAATTATGCTGATACCTCTTTTTATGGAGCACCGTCTTTCTTTGATACAGTGTCAAAAAATTACATTCCTTACTTTTTAATTCCGAATATTACTATACAGGAACAGTTTGCACCATTGTTTGGGATTGACCTTATGTTTACCAATCAATTGCAGGCAAAGTTTGAGATTAATAAACAACGTATGTTGAGTTTAAGCCTTGTAGATTTTCAATTGAGTGAGACAAGGTCCACCGAGTTTTCAATCGGTGGTGGCTACCGTAAAAAAGGTATGAAGCTCCTGGGTGGATTTAAATTGCCGAAGTTTTTGAGTAAGCAGGGGTCAAGTAAGCTGGACAATGAAATTAACTTCCGGTTCGATTTGCGTGTACGGGACAACGTTACTGTGAACAACAGGCTTGACCAGGCAGCCTCTCTTCCTACAGGTGGCAGCAAGGAAATCACTATATCACCCAGTGTAGACTACTACTTAAGCAACAGGGTGAATTTGAAGTTATTCTTTGATCAGCGTAGAGTAATTCCATATATATCCAGCAGCGCACCCATTACCAATACCCGTGCAGGTGTGCAGATAAGAATATCGCTGGCTCAATAATATTGAGGATTGATAACTTCATCACCAATCCATTTGGGGAAACAATTCTTCATTTGCGATAGCTGGTTTAATAATTTGTTTTCTTCTTCGGTTTAGTTATTTATTTTTTTAAAGGCACATAGTTTGGAACAGATATTACATGTTCCGAAAATTTATGTTTGCTACTGGTATCGAAAACAGTATTCCCGTTATTAATAATGGAAGAACCAGGATAGATGAGTTAGCAAAATGCAGGCATTATGACTATTGGCAAAACGACTTTGAGCTTGTAAAAGAATTAGACATCCAGTTTCTTTGTTACGGGCCGCCTATTTATAAAACATTTTTAGGAAGTAGAAAATATGAGTGGGATTTTTCGGATATGGCTTTCCGTTACCTGCAGCGGCTCTCTATCATGCCCATAGTTGATTTGTGTTATTTTGGAGTGTCTGACTGGATAGGTAATTTTCAAAACCGGCTTTCTCTCAAATCTTTGCTGAATATGCTTTAACCTTTGTCAAAAGATTTCCCTGGATACAGTTGTATACACCTATCAATGTTTATTGAAATTATGATCCAGGTTTTACATCTGCATACGTTGCGTATTCATTGCCCTCTCTCACTTCATCAATATAAATAGTTCTCCTGGTGGTTGATGAAACAGCCTTAGATCCTGTATTCCAATGCCACTTATATAGACCCGTTCTAAAAAAAGGTGCGTATGTTAATCCTGCAGCCATTGTCTGCCCCGTTTTGCTTATAATTTTTACACCGTTCTTCCAAACTTCCAGCAGCCCATCCGTCCCGCTGGACCATTTTACATGAAATACAAAGTCTGTCCATTTGTTCCGTTCATAGCTTCCAACGTTATAAGATATATTGCCCACTTTCACTACTCTCCAGGTTCCACTTGCTGTCCAAACAGCCAAGTCAGGGCCACCATAAGATAGAAGGTTATGCCACTGAGTAACAATTTCAGGAGACGCATCATAGGCAAAATCGCCTGGAAGGAAAACACTTACGCCGTACCATCTTTCAACTTTAGCTGCTTCTCCACGGGGATTGCGATAGGTTTCAGCTCTTTTACCGCTTGCAACCATTCCATCTGATTTGTTTAATACATACTTGATTGAATAACCGCCGGATCTGGCCACTGTATTTGACCTGGTAACAGAGCTGCTGCTGTAGGCATATTTCTGATGCCACGATGTTAAGGGTAAATTCCAATTGAATATTAATGCGTCATTAGATTCTGCGGTGTAATCAAATAACAAGTTTTTTCTAACATACGTGCTGGTAAGTTTGAGTCTGCCGGAAGATGAATTAGAATCGGTAAGTGTTTCATCTGCAGTTGGATTATCACTGCTGTTAAAAGATACATCTTTTTTACAGCTAAACAGTAAGGCGCAGCTTAGCGCACACAGCACCATCGTGCCGCAAAATTTACGGATTGTCATAAGTATTGAATTTTTTCCCGACAGAGACAAGCATTGTGCCAAGAGATGTTAAAAAAAACTTAGCGGGTAAATAAAATTAATTCTAATGAATTGTTTCGTTTTACAACTTGTTATAACGTAAACAAATAGACGCTTTTTGTAGAAATGTTTACCGGGTTAATCAGTGCTTTATTCTATAAAGCCCAGGCAGCGTCTTAAATAGTTTTGTAAAAAGTAAATGGGAACACTTTCAATATACTGGTAAATATTTTCTTTTACAATGTGGTCCTGTAAAAAATCAACACTTCTTGAATCAGGCAATATAAATACTACTCTATCGGTGGAAGAGGTGGATTCATTTATTGTCCAGTATCAAATTTTAAAGGGAAGACACCACTATAATCAAAGTGCACTTGAAGGCTTTAATGGAACCTGTAAAGTGATGACAGGATTTATTACACTATTATAGGTTTATTACTCAGGAATATGTACAATGCTGTGTTTCAAAAATTTTAATCAACAATGGCATTGATGAGAAAGTGCAAACTTACCTGCACCAGCAGTTGATTACTGGAAATGCTGTAAGTCCACGTATGACCATCCCAATTA
>CAZDHQ010000120.1:0-9155 GCA_964505135.1 uncultured Ferruginibacter sp. | reverse complement strand
CAGCAGGAACCAATGTGTTCCGTAATTATAGAAATGCAATTCCTGCCAAAGGGTAATTCTTGCAAGCCCAATAATACCCAATATAAAACCAAGTGTAAGTCCGGATAAAATTTCCCGGCGCATTACAAACCACCATTCTTTTAACGTCAATTCTTTTAATGCCATGGCACGGATGATAAGGGTTGCCGCTTGTGATCCGCTGTTACCACCACTTGAAATGATCAGCGGAACAAACAGGGCCAGTACCACCGCCCTTGATATTTCTTTATCAAAATATCCCATGGCTGTAGCCGTAAGCATTTCACCCACAAAGAGCACAATAAGCCAGGTGGCCCGTTTTTTTATCAATGAAAAAAATGCCGTTTTTACATAAGGATAATCGAGTCCTTCTACACCACCAAAATTTTGAATCTCTTTGGTATCTCTTTGTTCAGCAACATCCAGTACATCATCCACCGTAAGCACACCAAGTAAAATATTTTCTGCATTTACCACGGGTAATACCACCCGGTCAAATTCTTTAAACTTAGCTACTGCATCTTCTTTGCTGTCGGTCATTTTAAGTGATACACAAACTCCATCTAAAATATCTGCTACTTTTTTGTTTTGATCGTTTAACACAAATCTTCTTACTGGTATATCGTCAATCAATTTGCCATCATTATCCACTACGTAAATTACATTGGCAGTTTCCGTATCCTTGTGGTTGTTCTTTAAATGTTCTATTGCTTCTGCAATGGTAATTTCTGTAGTGATGGTAGCAAACTCGGTATTGATAAGCCTTGCCACACTGTTATCAGGATAACCAAGAATCTTGTGTACGGCATCTTTGTTTTTTGCATCCAGCAATTCTAAAAAATGAGAACGTTCAATTCCTTTTACAGATGAATAAAAAACAATCCTGTCATCAGAACTCAATTGATTAAGAATAAAGGCTGCTCTTGAATGGGCCAGTTTCCTCATTACCTGCTGCTGCATTAAAACATCCAGGTATGGAAATACTTTTAGCTGGCTGCTGGCGGGCAAAGAAAGAAAGCCCTCTGATGCAGTTTTATCGGGCACGGTAGAGAGCATCCTGGCTACTTCGGATGGATGTATATTTTTATTGCTGTGAATAAAACTTAGCAGTACGCTGAAATCACCTTTCAACAATTTTTTTGTAATCTCCTTTACATTAATCATCATCTGCTTTTTTTAAAATGAATGCTTTGCCGAAGGTAATTTTTAAGGATGTTAACCAATTACAAAGAAGCAGATGTACAATTGTGCTGTTCTGAATTGATTAAAAGAGGTACTACTGAATTGATATATTCAAGAATTGTTCAGGAAATAATAATTTTAAAGAATTTCAATTATTTGAACTTTGCAATTCATATCTAAATACAGTGAGCTTTTCAGTTTCATCTGTATCAAAAATCCTGTTTAATTTTATGCTTCATTCCATTTCCTTATGCCAGTTCCAAAACAGCTTCGCAAGCATTCGCTCTTAGCCTCTTTACTTCTCATTTCATCTATTGGTTTACATGCACAGCAGGTAGGTATCAACAATAGTTCGCCCGATCCATCTGCAGTATTGGATATACAATCCAGTAACAAAGGTTTGCTGATTCCAAGAATGACCAAAACAGAACGTGCCGCCATAGCTAATGCTGCCAATGGTTTGATGGTATATCAATCAGGGCCCGATAGTATTGGCTTCTATTATTTTCAAAGCGGCTGGCATTATATCAACTATGATAGTATGCTGCCACCTACGGCCATTGTATTTTCTCAAACCTATCCTAATACCCGTTTAGAAAACAACAATTTTAAATACAATGGAGAAATAAGTATACCTAATGCAACTGTATCATCAGTAGCAGCCAATGCAAGTAATATCTGGGTGCCGATAGATACTACAGTAGCTAATTATCCAGTGAACGGTACAGCAGACCTGTACAGCACCTGGGCAGACAGTGTTTTTATTCTTGTAGGCGGAAATTCCGGCAATAACACTGGTATATATTTTCATAAATACAATCCCAATACCAATGCGTGGAAAATGGTGAATAACACCGTGCCTGTGGGCACCGGTACTGCACAGGTAAGAGTGGGCAATAAATGGGTCTTCTGGGGAGGGCTTTATAATCCTGTTGGAGCAATCAATAACAATGCACTTGCAGCCTATATTTTTGATGCAGGCACTTACAGCATTACACAGAGTTCATTGCCCAATGATTCAGCCCGCCGTTTTTTAACAGCTACTGCTATTGGCAATAGCATTTATTTCTGGGGAGGTATGGGCATGCCCACCAGCAGTTATGCATACAGCACCGGTTACCGCTATGATATTGTCGCAAATACCTGGGCGCCGATGAACAGCTCAGGTGCACCTTCTGCCCGTTATTTTGCAGGCTCAATAGCTGCCGGTACCGATTTGGTAATCTGGGGAGGTTATAGTTCCGGCGGCGGAATTTTAAAAACCGGCGGTATTTATAGAACGGCTACTAATACATGGGTTACCATGAGTGCTACCAATGCACCTGTCAGCGGCACACTGGAACCAGCGATGGCGTACTACAACAATAATGTGTACATCATCAGTGGCAATGAAACCAAACGTTTTGATCCTGTTGCCAATACATGGACTACACTTACACCGCCGCCTTATAGTTTCACCGGTCAAAAATTTTCTTATGATGGCAATGGAAAAATATATGTATGGGGCGGAGCAAGATATTACTATCCAGGTGCACCATCTAACCAGGGTTTTGTGTATGATATTGCCGGGGATAGTTACACGGCTTTGCCATCATCCGGTGCACCATCTGCACGTGCAGGACAAACCATTTGTTTTGGCAATGGCAAGTTACTGGTATGGGGCGGCAGCGCTTCCAGTGGTACACCACCTACAGATGCAGAAAGCCTTCGCTCTGGTGCAGTTTTCTTTTTGAATGCAGAGAATGTATATATAACACAACCGCTTGGTAAGTTGTATATGTATGAGAAGAAATAAACTGGGAATTTTTTACAGTAAATAAAATTTTATTCAACTCTTGCTTAGAACCTCTACTATCATCCAGCTATAATGTGCCTTAGAATATCCCAAAAGACATATGCAGATAAAATCATGCTGTTGATTGCTGGCATTGTTTTGCTTGTTTTCAATGTGGCCAGCATTGGTACTGAGTATTTTCTTTCTAACCTTCATTTATTGTTAGCAGGTGTATGTTGTATGGCGGGTGGCATATATCTTTTGGCAAAACCACTGCTGCTTGAATATGATCTTGATTACTTGTATGTAACGAGAGGAAACCGCACACAGCAAATTCCATTGTATAATATAGTTGCGATTAAGAAAGGAGCATTTAGCATTAACGGACCAACCTATTGGAAGATTCGTTTCATAAACCAGGAGGGAAGGAAAAGAATGGTTTACTTTGTTCCATACAGCACAATATTTAATGAGTTCAACGAATTTCAATTTAGAGTTCAGGCAG
This sequence comes from uncultured Ferruginibacter sp., assembly GCA_964505135.1. Taxonomy (GTDB): domain Bacteria; phylum Bacteroidota; class Bacteroidia; order Chitinophagales; family Chitinophagaceae; genus Ferruginibacter. Next base: position 5,676 of record CAZDHQ010000120.1, on the reverse strand, counting down.
CAAATCCTGATGTATCAATTCAAAGTTGGTGACACCCTTGTGAATTGATCATGACTATATTTTATTTCAATTGCATTTTTTTAAAAAGTGCATACGTTAGAAATACAGTATTTGATATTCATTACTGTTTAAGACGTAAAATTGTTTGAGAATAAATTTTATTCCTTTAAAAAAATATTTAGATTTGTTAAGATTGTCGCTGTGCTCGAGTCATGATAAAGTAGATATACATTCGGCGCAAACAGCAATCGTAATTTTCTTCCAGTTGCATCTTCTGCAATTGAATAAAACGTCCCTCTGCACCATTAGAAAAGCTTTAATTAAGCTAAATAACCTAGTAGTAAAAATATTTTGAACGCTGTTTTTTTGGTAACAGCCGGGTTGGATAACCAGGTTAGTTTACGCCCGTTGAGATAATCTATGCAGCTGTTGAAAGACAGTGGTGCAGGACCTCTTGGGTTTTCATTCTAAACGCAGGGCTACCATAAATTGGATGCCCAATAACATCTGGGGGGATGGATCTTATTGAGATTGTCCTCCCAATTTTTCTTACATTATGTATGTACTGTTTCAATACCCAATTATTGACTTTCGGCCGGCATCCAGTGCGGCTAAAATAAAAATTTATTTTCCCAATTTTCCAACACCTGAACTGCAATACCGGCCCTTTATCCGCCACTTTGGAAGCGTAAAAAAAAGAGATTACGGAGGCATTGAGCAGTGGGCTGGTGAAGAATTTTTTTGCGATGCCCGGCGCTCCCTGCGCTATGCAGATCTGCATAAACAAATTTTCTCCTTAAAAGAAGGTGTGAATGTAGAAAGCGTGAATTGCCACAAAAGGTTTTATGCAGATGGTAAGTTTATGAATAAGGTGGAAGTATGCCTTACAAATAATATTGAAACATTGGCGGAAAAAAATAATACACCGGTAAATATGATACCGCTGCTAAAGTTTTATGCAGAACTTCCTGTGCAGGTAAACGGCACCAGTACGCAATTACATAGAGCAGGCAGGCAACTGGCAAAACTGTACTGCAATTCTTCCGTGTTGCATACTAAACCTAAAAAAGATTTAAGCAAGCACATAATGGATGGTGAAGTTTGTATGCTTTTGATTTACGCTGCCAGCGAAATGCTTCAACTGCCTGCTCAGGCAAAAAAAATTAATGAATATAGCAGCAAAGACGGGTCTGCTACCATTAGCCTGTACGGCTACACACTTTTTTTAAATGGATATTATTTAAAGGTTTGGATGATACAAATCCCTTACTATGATGAAAAGGTGAAAAGTGCTGTGAATAGTGTTTTGCGTAATCTGCGAATTGTGTTAATGCGCTTACATGCCGAAAAAGAAACGATAAGGGCTTTGCTAAATGGCCTTAAAACAGGTAAAATAAAGCTTGCTGCTAGGGGGGCCAAAACAAAGATGGTAATGGATTACCTTAAAGATGCATACGAACAATTATTTAAGAAAAGGCGATTCAATATAGACCAGGGGGATATGTTGAATTTTGCCTTACAAAGTGAAAATATGGCTAGCCCCGGAAGCTTTTCTACGCTGCAAAAAAATATTAAGGATGAGTTTATACGAAAGAACATGGGGCGTTTTTTAGAAGGAAGTTATGCTGAGGATAAAAAGATGATACTATTTATCTGCAGCAGCCCTAACGATAAAAACCCATTGGATTTTAGTAAAGATTTTAAAGCGATTAAAGATAGCAGGGAAAACAGTGCTGATAAAGCAAGCTACACCATAGAAATTGAAACTGGTGTAAAAAGAACGGACTTAGGAAAGTTACTGGATAAATACCGCCCGGATATTTTGCATGTGACCATGCATGCCGCTGACCAGGGTTTATTTTTTGAAGACGGTAATGGTGATATATCCGCCATGGGCCCGGATGAGCTAGCTGATCTTTTAAAAATACAGGGAAGTATTCATCGTCCAGATATAGTGGTGTTAAGTGCCTGTAACAGCAGCCAGCATGCAAAGGCCATTAAAAACCATTGCAACTATGTAGTAGGAACCAATAATGTGTTTCCAGAAAGGGCCGCTGTCTTATACGCATTGGCTTTTTATAGTATGCTTTTTAATGATTACAATACTTCTGTTCAAACATGCCATGAAGCTGGTTTGCATGCTATTCGTTATGCAGAAAAGCCTTTTGCGCCTATTAAAAAAATATTGGAAGATGAAACAGAAACACTAACAGAAGTATGGACGATCCCTGAATTATTTTCAAACTCATAAAAGAAGATCAATTATGGCAAAAGTTTTAAAAAATCTTTTAACCAGTTATGGATATAACCTGGTGGCATTACCTAAAGAAGATATTGCACCACTGCTGCTGCTTTATAAAAATGAAGATAGCCTTGGTTCGCTGGATGGCACATTAGATAATTTTTTTTACATCGGTGATAAGGAAATGCCTGAGTTGATATTAAATAAAACCGTGTCTGGAATAGAAGGTTCTACGGTGATCACTTATGATGCAGAAGGCGGATTAAGTATTTTAGATAATTTATTGGCAAGAATGAAAATGGGAAAACTTGGCGGTAAACTGAAACTGGATTCAAACGATACAATCACTATCAAATATGAAGATCCGAAAGAAGATAAGGTGAGTTTACTTGCCCTGGATAATTATATCAGTACATCCAATCCGTCTAAGAAGAAATTTACCACTTACCAGGAAAAGTTGGAAAAGAGTGAACTCTATGTGGTGAATGCGGTGCTTAAAAGCAATTCATTTTCTATAACTGTGCAGGATAGCAACGGACAGGAACTGGATGTGGAGGCAACAATTAAAGGCTTGCTGGATGCAAACACCAACCTAAGTCGCAATAAAAAAAACTTCATGACCCTAACAAACCCAACCGGAACACCATTGGTCTTTGCGTTTAAAGCACAGCAGATTATTTATGAACCTACGGCATGGTGGCAATTCTTTACAAAGGAAAAAGGAAAGTTCAGGATAAAAGATCAACAGGGTGAAATATTGAAAGGTGAAAGTGATTTTCCCACCAGGAGGCTTGAGCTAAATGAACCAGTTGATCTGTGAGGTGCTTAGGTATGCTTGAAGTGTTGATCAATCATTTTGAAAAGATACGGCTGTATTAAAGAGGCTTCTTTACAAACATGCCTGCATAGTATTTCCTGTATGCATATCCTAAAAATAAGTTTGGCACCAGCAGCATTACGCCCATTAACCAACCTGAAGGTACCAGTATGGTATGATACAGGAATACATTTAAGCTGATAGGAAAAACTACCACAGCAGCAAAAGGAGCATAGCGGTTAATGAGGAACGCAATACCAGTAACTATTTGTATAGATTTAAGCATAGGGTAGAAGTAGCCAACACCCATTAGCCCGGCTTTAAATGCAGCAACATTGCCTGTATGATTGGGTTGATAAGGAATGAACTTAAAAAAGTAATCCATGCCAAAAACAAGGTAGATAAAACCAAGAATGATACGGCAGATGGTAGTGGTGATTTTCATTTGAGAAATTTATAAAAGCATGAACGCATGATGTTGTAAAAGCATTAAAAATGACCAACCTAAAGTAAGGTTAGTTTTTCTTGCATGATGATCCGGTGTAATGGTATAAACTACAGGCAAGTTTTAATAAGCAGCCATTATTTCACCGCTTCATTAAAGAAAATACAGAGTCCATCCTTGCCGGCTACCGCCCAGTCTGTCCTTCCATCTCCGTTTAAATCTGTTACGGCAAAATAATTCCCGGTACCCTTGCCGATGCCGAGTGCGCCATAAACAACTACCTGTTTTGAAAACGCTTCACCATCCCATTGAAAATAGTACAGACCATAGTCATCAAATGATCCGGGATCATTGTCATTGTGTGCCCGGTAACGCTTGCCGGTAAGTAGTTCCGGGATGCCATCTCCTGTAATATCCGTCCACTCCAGTGTGTGGTATTGTGAATTGTGCGGATCAATGGTATGTTTTATCCATTTACCATTCTGCTGTTGTTCAAACCAATCAAGCCCATACCCGTGACCGTTACCCACAATTAAATCACTGCGACCATCTTTATTTAAATCGGTAACAATGATTGAAATACTCGCCGAGCCCAGTTCAAAATCAGGATGCCATTTCCATGCTTGTGTCATTGGTTGCGCCGGTGCTTCCAGCCAGCCATCTGCCAATACAAAATCTTTTCTGCCATCGTTGTTTACGTCGCCAAAGCCCAGGCCGTGGCCCTGTGTGGGGTATAGCTGGTGTTCTGTAAAGCTGCCCGTGCCCTTGCCATTTTTATCAAGGTTCAATTGATAAAACCGAAATGGTTTGCCGGGATTATTGGGTACTATTTCTGGAACGCCATCTCCATCCACATCATAAGCCCTGGCAGTTTCTAAGTTGCCAATTACTGCCACGGTATGTTCCGGCCAAAGCTGGTCGTACTTGCCCGTGTTTTCATACCAAAAAATGGTACCACCATACCAACCACCGGAAAGGAAATCCATCCTGCCATCACCATTTACATCCATGGCAATAGTAAAGAAATCATCATAGTACTCACCTGAGCGTTTTACTACTCTTACTTCAAAGCGGTTCTTAAATGTTGGTCCTTTGTACCAAAATCCGCCAGACATTAAGTCTTTCACTCCGTCACCATCCACATCAAATGCACCTACCGATTCAAAAGTTTCGGTGGAAATTTTTTCCATGCGGAAATGAATGGCTTTTTCATCTCCAGCGTTTGTGGCATGCTGTGCATGTGCGGCTATGTTGATGAAGAGAAAAGCAAATAAAGCAAGTGAGTTTTTCTGTGCAGGCATCGTGTTAGTTTGTCTTACTAAGATAAGCTTATGGAAATCGTTGTTGGCTTTTTAATCCGGGTATTCTGAAAAAGTTATCATCAATTTTTTATTAGATGACTGGCTTCTTCACAAACATGCCTGCATAGTATTTCCTGTATGCATAACCTAAAAATAAATTCGGCACTAGCAAAAATACGCCCATTAACCAACCCGAAGGAACGAGTATGGTATGATACAGGAACACATTTAAACTGATCGGGAATACCACCACAGCAGCAAATGGCGCATATCGATTAATGAGCAACGAAATGCCACCAACAATCTGGATCGACTTGAGCATCGGATAAAAATAACCCACACCCATCAACCCTGCTTTAAAAGCCGCCACATTGCCCGTATGATTGGGTTGATAGGGAATGAACTTAAAAAAATAATCGAGGCCAAACACGAGGTAAATAAAACCGAGGATGATACGGGAGATGGTGGTGGTTATTTTCATTTATGAGAATTAGGAAGTGTTTGTTTATGTTGTGATACTACCAGTTAATCACAGTTTAAAATTAAAGTAATATTGATTTTCTTGAAGATTTTGTCTTCTGTAAATTCGGGATTACAGTAAATAAATGATAACTCAGCTTCATCATCAGAATTTCAATTTAACATTCAAAACAATTTTTAAAAAGAACTTCTACCTGGGAATGAAATAGATGAAACATCGAAAGGCTTGCCAGAAGATTAAAATGCGGCGTACAGAAATAGCAACAATCCTTATTACTGGAAAGAAGAATATTTTTACAGAAAGCAAAACATCTACTAGTTTGCAAATTCGTTCGATGATTTAAAGGTAAATACACGGGTAAAAAATATGTCGCATAAAAGAAAAGGGCAA